>JAVEWI010000176.1:0-4473 GCA_034004625.1 Bdellovibrionales bacterium | reverse complement strand
ATGTGCCCAGCGCCTATGGCGATCCTTATCCGCTGACCGCGGCGCTGTTTGAAGACGGGCGCAATCATTTATTGCTCAAAGACCGCATCGACATGCCGTTTCCCGTGCGTTTGATCCACGGCAAACATGACCCGGATGTGCCGTGGCAAAAAAGCGAACATATTTTGCGCCAGCTGGTCTGCCCCGATGCAGCCGCAATCTGGATACAAGACGGCGACCACCGCCTGTCGCGGCCGGAAGACCTGCGCATTCTGGCCGAAACCGTGGATACGCTGAGCCACCGTTTCCAGATCAGCAAAGCGGCGGAAGGGTAAGCGGGTATTGTTTCCCGCTGAAAATATGGCGGTAACAATCTTGTATATAACCACCGAAAAGATGCAAAAATCATGGATAAACGGCTGGGGCAAAGCGTATTTGCCTGACGCTTGACCGAATAAAGCCCCATACATTACAGCCGTTTTTAGATCGGCAATCTATATCGCCGATTCGGGGCTTAAGAACCTCTACATAGACGAATTAACGCATTCGTATTGCGTTGCTTCCAGTCATTTATGGCTGGGTGGCAATGTCATGTCCAAGCGCAAGCTAAAAGCATTGCGCCGTTTTCTATGTACGGTTCTTAACACCCAGCCACCAGAAGCAATTCTGGTGGTTGTTTGCATTTTGAACAACTGGAGGGCGACATGACAACGGATACAAAGTTTCCAACTGCCCTCATACTTACAGCTTTGATGATTTTTACCCCTGCTCTTTGTCATGCTGATGCTGCGGAAATCATTCACATCGCAAAAGAAGCAGAAGAAAAAACTGTTTCTGACTATGCCGGGCAACAGGGCTGGTGTGACCAGCCGCCGCCTAAGGCAAAGGAAGGGGAAATCGTTATTTCCTGGACAAAAGATGAAAACGGAAAATGCCTGCGTCAAAACATTTCTGTTGAAGAATAAGGACAGATGGATGAGGAAAGCCCTCTATGAAGACTAACGGCATCTAAAAGCACTTTTACGCATTCTGCTTTACCAAGAATGCGTAAATATAAAATCATATTCAGGTTGGGAAATTATTGCGAAAAAAATTACCGCGGACGGCGATGCCGCAGGGATGGCAATTTGGCGACAACCACGTCTTTTTGCAAAGTGGTCAAAGCCTGCCGCGCGTTTTTTTCATGCAAGGCATCCCTGTCCGCCGCCGCCTGAAAAATGCCGCGGATCAGGTTGCGTTTTTCTTTTTTCTCCGCATCCTTGCCGCCGGAAATACTGCAAACAGTTTCAGACGGCTTTAATCCGTCGATATCTTCCACATCACGCAAGGCGCCCGCCGCGACCAGAACACTCACGGTTTTATCATCCCCGCGAGATGATGCGATATGCAGCGGCGTCTGGCGCTGCAATTCTTCGCGCCGGTTCATATCGGCGCCTTCTTGAATCAATAACGCCACCATGGCATGCTGGCCGTTCAGCGCTGCATGGTGAATAGGGCGCCAGCCTTCGTCTGCTTCTATATCCACCGCAGCGCCGGCCGCAATCAAAGCCGCCGCCACGTCCAGATGCCCCGCCCCTGCCGCAGCATAAAGCGGCGTGTCGGTCACGGATTCAATGCCGGTATCAATGCTTTGTTTTGTATCGGGGTCGGCGCCGGCTTTTAACAATTTGCGCACCTTGCCCAGATGGCCGATTTCGGCGTAATGCAGCAAGGCGAAATCCGGATCGTCTTTTTCAATCTGCGCCCAACGGGCGGCTTCTTTTCGCGCGGCAGGCGACATCATGGCTGCGGCCCCCGTTTGCGGAATACCGGTGCGGGCGGCAGCGGCATATCACGCTGAAGCTCTGCGGCACGCGCCATATCCTGCGCATGGCGGGCAGCATCGGCGGCAACCCTATCCCGCGCATGTGTATCCGCATCGAAAGCCGCCTGTATCGCACGGCGTAATTCTTCTTTTTTCTCCTCGTTGCCGCCACATTGCTGGCAAATCGTATTTTCTGCGATATGGCCGAGGAAATCACCCTGCTCGCGGCTGGCGCCTGCCGCCAAAAGACGCTCAACCGTCACAGGCCGGCCCAGGCGGGCGGCTTTGTGCAAAGGCGTATGTCCGAAAATATTTTCACGCACATGTATATCCGCGCCTTGCGCGATCAGATATTCCGCAACCGCAGCTCTGCCTTCGACCGCGGCACACATCAGCGGCGTATAATTGTCTTCCGCAGGTTTATCCACCTGCGCCCCTGCCGCCAGCAAACGTTTCACGGATTCAAGCTTGCCCGCCGAAGCCGCCGCGCAGAGCGGCGTTTCCATGACGGTATCCACCGTCACGTCCACCATGACTTCGGCATTCGGGTCGATCCCCTTGGCCAACAGGTCATCCAGTTTTTTAACATTGCCCAGGGCCGCATATTCCAGCAAGGCACGCGGCGGATCATTGTCTTCCCATTCCGCCAGCAAGGCTGCCTGCGCATGCCTGTCTTTGCGTGACAGTGCTTTGAACAATCTTTTCATCACGGCATATCCCCTGCATCAAAAGCAAAGGCCGCGGCAAAAAACAGAATATGGCAGGTAGCGCATGTCACAGCGGCAAAACCCGTTGATGATTGAAAGATGATATATGCTAGAACCGCGTCAAATATATGTAAAGCAAATACTTGCGTTTTATATCAGCGGCTTGGCAGGTTAATCGGGGGATTTGTAGTTGAAACCATCGCCGCCGCGTCCGCCGCGCACCATAAAGATCAGCTTGAAAATCACATAGCAGATCACGCCCAGAATAATAAAAATGACCGGCGCAGGCAGGGCCGCAATCTTGTCCCAATTGGCAAAGGCAGATTTCAGATGCGGCAGGGCGGCTGTATAGGAGTCTTTGTGGATATCCGTCCAGAAATCCTTAAGCGGGCGGATATTGAATTTGTTTTTGATGAATTGGGAATAGCAGGCATCGTAAAGCGCGATGAGTGCGGCAATCCCCATAAAAATCTTGCTCAGCGTACGCAGGAACAGCATGGCTTAATTTCCATCCGGCTTTTCGTTGATAACATCTTCGGCGGCGCCAATCACATCGGCCCATGTCATGGGGGCGCGTCCGTTGGTCTTTTCGGCAATGATACGGGCTGCCGCTTCTTCACGCTCTTTCGACAATTCCGCCGCACGCGCGGGAAGGACACCCGCCATATCATCCGTCGGTTGCGCCCATGGCACGGGCGGCTCCAGCGGGAAGACACCCGCAGGCTCATCCGCCGGCACTTGCGGCGCCGTTTGCGCTTCAGGCACGGCAGCCGGCTGTTGGGGCTGCTGCACGGGCGTTTCAATCGGCACAGCGCCGATAACCTCTGCCCAGCTGAGCGGCGCGCCCAGTTTGGCATTGGCGGCAATCTGCACCACTTCGGGCGATGCAGGCGTTGCACCCGGCACTTCGCTCGCGGCCTCGGGCCCCAGAACGTCGGCCCAGGATACAGGTTTCTTTTCTTCAATCACGGGCGGGTCGCGGCGCAGCGGCATGGCCGGCGCGTCATCTTCGCTCGCGCCGATCACTTCCATCCAGCTCAGCGGGCCCGTCGCGGTTTTCGCGGCAACCTGCTGCGCGGCAAGGCGCTCGCCTTCCGGATCCGGCTCCGGCATCGGCTGCATGCTGTCCAGATCGTGCTTCACGTCTTCGGGGCGGATGGTTTCGTGCGCTTCGGCAACCGAAGCCACCGCATTCACGCCGCATTCGATCAAAGTCGCGCCCGCCTGCTTGGCCGCGGCAAAACCTGTCGCCATGGCTTCGATATCGCGGTTCGGACGCGTCGGCTCTGCCGCGGCATCCCATTTCGGATTGCGCAGGCGGCGCAGGATGCCATCGACAAGGCGCAGGTTATCGAGCGCCTCTTCCGCCGGCGGCGGAATGGGCAGGAAACGCTGCACGCGCATCGCCTTGGCATGGCCGATGTCGGAGTTATAAACCTGGATCTCGTTCACGTTTTTACCAAAGGCGCAAACGGCACGGCCCTCGGTAAAGCCGCGCAGGCCGTCATAAGACGCGCGGGCGCGCTGCTGGATGCTGGCATTGGAAGAGTCCATATAGCTATTGCCGGCATTGCCCTGCGGGCCGCCACGCTGGAAACCGGAAACTTCGGTCACCAATGTGGTACCCACAGTTTTTTCAAAGAAGTCTTTGGTCTGGGTCGGGTCTTCCAGCTTACCAAACAATTTAATGTTACAGTTCGCCGTGATCGACCGCGCTTCTTCTTTCACGCGTTTTTCCAGCGCGGGCAAATCCTGACCGGCGAAAACGAGGGAGAAGCCAAGCGAACGGGCCTGGGCCGCCATAACCGCCATACCTTGGGAGGTATAGTAACCGACCTCGTCAAAGATCGCGATGAAGGGGGTGGAAGAGTTTGTCGGTTTGTTTTCAATCGCGGTTTCGCTGGTACCTTCGACCGAGTTACCGAGGGTCGCACCCATCATCCCTTTAAGGGTAGAGGCAATGATTTTACCAAGGTTGGCGGT
>JAVEWI010000175.1:0-4486 GCA_034004625.1 Bdellovibrionales bacterium | reverse complement strand
CGTGCCGATCAAGGCGCTGATGGGGGCGACCAATTGTTCGGAAAAAACCAAACCGAACCACACCGCGGCCATTAGCAGCAGCAGGGCAATGGCGGCAAACATCGCCGTCATGGCGATTTGCACGCGCGATTTACGGCCGTCCAGCGTGGTATATTCTTTCACCGCCCTCTCTGCCGTTGCCATATGTTGCAACACGCTGCCATCCACTAGGCGTCCGACATATAAATAAGCGTCAAAAAACCGGTCGAGTTTGACCAGCGCGCGGATGCGGTCCTGGCTGCCGCCGGTAACCAGAACGACTTCACCGCTATCGGCACGCTGCATCATTTCCTTGGGGAGGCGTTCCATTTCGAGCATCAAAGCCATGCGGGAACGCGAAACGACATCGCCGTTGCTGCGGTAAATAATCACTTCGGGCAGGTTGCGGATAGATGACTGCGTCTGGATCAATTGCGCCAAGGCTTGCGGGTTTTCGTCCAGAAAACGCACATCGCGGTTCAGGTCATGGGCCATGGCCATGACGTCCGCCCGCATGACTTCGCGGTGTTCGTTCAAATAAGCCTGCGCCACGGCGAGGGATTCATTCACCGCCGTGCTGACGCGGTCGTTAAACCATGCCTGCACCCCGAAATATAAAAAGATAGACGAAAAAACGGCCATTAAAATAGCCGGCGCTGCCGCCATCAGGCTGAAGGCAAGGACAAGGCGTATATGCAGGCGCGATCCGGCCACGCCGCGTTTTTTCTCGCTCCATATTTTAACCAATTGGCGCGAAATAACAGTGCCGAGCATCAACAGCAGGATAAGGTCAAGGTTCAACAGCCAGTAAACGGTATTGATATCCGCACTGCGGCGGGTCAAAACCAGATATGTGACAACGCAGGATGCAACCGCCGCCAAGGTCAAGCCAACCGCAACTGAACGGGACAAAGTCAGGCGGGATATTTTATCAGACCATTTGTGCAGGAAACTGTCCTGCGTGAATATGCCGGCAGACATTACGCGCGCCCCTCTTTTTTCACATCAATATCCAGTTCGCGGATTTTTTTACGCAGCGTATTGCGGTTAAGCCCCAAAAGCTCCGCTGCGCGGATCTGGTTGCCGCCGGTTTGCGCCAGCATGCGGGTAATCAGCGGTTTTTCCACCTGCCGTATAATGCGGTCATAAATATCCACGCCGGACATTAACGCGGGGTCCGTATTCAATACCTGCGCCACCATTTGCGACAAATCTGTGGTGGCGGATATGCCCGCTGCTGCGCTGTTTTCCTGCATACCGGTCAAGGCGGCGGTGGCGGCGGCGCGGTCGATGAGTTCTTCGGCATGCAAGGCGACCAGACGTTTGACCGTGTTTTCCAGTGTACGGACATTGCCCGGCCACGGGTGCGATTGAAACGCCGCCATGGCCGCGGGTTCAAAAACCTTGGTCACGCCAGTCTGGCGTATGAAATGTTGCACCAAGGCGGGGATATCTTCCGCCCTTTCGCGCAGCGGCGGCACGTGCAAGGGTACTACGTTTAAACGGTAATAAAGATCTTCGCGGAAACGGCCATCGCGCACGCGGGCTTTTAAATCCTGATGCGTGGCGGCAACAACGCGCACGCGCGTTTTGACGCTGCGGCGGCTGCCCACGGGGGTAAATTCGCCTTCTTGCAGCACGCGCAGCAAACGTGTTTGCGCTTCGAACGGCATATCGCCAATTTCATCGAGGAATAGCGTGCCGCCGTTGGCTTGTTCAAACCTGCCTATGTTTTTTTGCGTGGCGCCGGTGAATGCGCCTTTTTCATGGCCGAAAAGCTCGCTTTCAATCAATTCGCGCGGAATGGCGGCCATGTTGATGGCGACAAAGGGCCCGTCTTTGAACCGGCTGAATTCATGCAGCGCGCGGGCGATGACTTCTTTGCCCGTACCGGATTCCCCCGTCATTAAAACGGTCAGATCCGCATTGCGCAGGCGCGCGATAGTGCGGTAAATATCCTGCATGGCGCGGGATTGTCCGACAACAAAGGATTTATCAAGCGCTTCGGCAATTTGGGTTTTATCTGCGGGCGGCTGGTTTTTATTCTGGTCATTCACAGGGCGGCGGCGCAGCGCATTTTTGACGACAGACAGCAGATCGTCAATGTCAAAAGGCTTGGGCAGGTATTCAAGCGCGCCTTTTTCCGATGCGGATACGGCGGTGGTCAGGGCGTTTTGCGCGCTGATAACAATTACGCGCATATCGGGCGCGCGGCGGTGTATTTTGGGGATAAGGTCGAGCCCGTTTTCACCCGGCATCATGACGTCGGTAATGACCAGATCGCCGCGGCCTTCCAATACCCATTGGTACAAAGTCGCGCCGTTGTCGGCGGCCATGACATCGTATCCTTCGCGCTTCAAAGCCTGCGTCAAAACGGTGCGGATAGAAAGATCATCATCCGCGATCAGGATTGTTTTGGGTTTTGATGTCATGCGTTTTCTTCCTTGCGGCGCGGGGCAAGCGGGAAAGCAAGACGGAAAACCGTGCGGTTTTCGTTGCGCGATACATCCAGCATGCCGCCATGCCCGTCAATGATGCGCGATACGACGACAAGGCCGAGCCCTTCGCCCTCCGGCTTTGTGCTGTAACAGGGTTCGAACAACCGCGCGGCGGTTTCATCGCTCATCCCCGCGCCGTCGTCTTCAATGCTTAAAATCAGCGGTAATTTGCGTCCGGTTTCGGGGTGGTATTGCGGCGATACGTCAAAAGACGTGCGCAGGGTAATGGTCTTGGCATTGGCCTCCGCCGCATTTTTGGCAAGGTTCATCACAGCCTGCACCAAGGCATCGGCGTGGCCTTCTATTTCCGGCAAAGACGGGTCATAGACGGCGCGCAATGTGCATCCGCTGCCAAAACCTGCACGGGCGCAATCAATGACGTGGTCTGTGACGCTGTGCAGGTTCACGGGCATGAATTTTTCGGGCGATACAACATCGTCAAAAGCATTCACGCGGGTCAGCAGGCGTAAAATACGTTGCGATTCAACATCTATCAAAGACGCAAGGGCAAGGTCGTCGTCGCCGGATACAGATTTTTGCAACAATTGCGCCGCGCCGCGAATACCGGCCAGCGGGTTTTTGATTTCATGCGCCAAAACATGGGCGATATGCTGCGCGGGTTTAACCACGGTGCGCTGCTGCGTCAACCATTCGCTTTGCAATGTCACGCGGTCAACCGTCCATGACACAAGAACCGTCTGCCCAAGAATGGTTTGCGCATTATCCGGCAAAGCGGAAAAAGAAAGCCGCGCCGCCATATGATGGCGCAGGTCTATATCACGCAGAATAATATTTTGCCCGCCCGCCGCAACGGCCGCCGCCGCCGCGCACACAGGATGCGCCGCGCCAAAAACAACATCCACTCCATGGCCCATCAATGATTTTTCACCAAGGCCGAGGGATTCCATCGCCGCATGGTTGGCATAGGTAATCACATTCCCCGCAATGGCCAAAACGGCATCGGGCAGCGCATGCAACATGGCCGCCGCAGCCGGTGCGATGGGCGCTGCCGCTATAGGATTGCCAGCCTTTGCCGTGGGTTGTTTTTTATGTGATTTCAAGCTGCTCATACACATTCGCCGGTATTGTTTTGTGCCGGACGCCTAATTTTTATGCAATGGCATATATTTGCCCTATTTTTAGGCAAATAACAAGCGTTGACCCCTTGGAAACCAAAGCATAAAGTGCATTTAGGCTTTGAAATACAGGCCTTAATCCGTTTTTTCGAGGTCTGTTTGCGTTATGAATAATAACGAGGTTTTTACCGCCGCTCTCATCGTTGCCGCTGGCAGCGGTACGCGCTTTGGCGCAGGCGATCTGCCCAAACAATATGCGCCGCTGCTTGGCCGCGCCGTGATGCGCCGTGCGGTGGATGTTTTTGCCGCGCATCCCGCGATTGGGCATGTGTGCATTGTGATCCAGCCGGAACACAGGGCGTTTTGCGAAACGGCATTGGCCGCCCTGCCTGCTGAAAAATACTCCATTGTCGATGGCGGCATGACGCGCCAGCAATCTGTTTTGCGCGGATTGGAATCCCTTGCCCCGCGCGCGCCGCGCCATGTGCTGATCCACGATGCGGCGCGGCCTTGTGTTACCGCCGCGCTGGTCAATCGTGTGTGCGATGCTTTAAATGGTGGTGCGCAGGCGGTTATCCCCGCCTTGCCCATTACAGACACCATTAAAAAACGCCGCGAAGCGGATGGCCCCGTCACAACGCAAAACCGCGAAGGTTTGTTTACCGTGCAAACGCCGCAAGGTTTTGCTTTTGAAAACATTCTGTCCCTGCACCGCAAACACGCGGATGAAAGCCTGACCGATGATGCGGCATTGCTGGAACATGCGGCGCAATCCCCTGCATTTGTGGCAGGCGACCGCGGCAATATCAAAATTACCTATGCCGAAGATATTTCAATTGCCGAAGGCATCCTTGCCGCCGCGCATGGCGACATCCGCACGGGCAAGGGGTAGAT
>JAVEWI010000174.1:0-4506 GCA_034004625.1 Bdellovibrionales bacterium | reverse complement strand
GCGCGGTGCGGATGGCGGCTCTCTGCCGCTGCTGGCGGCGGGAGCAAAGGGGAAAGCGGTTGTTTTGCTGTCCATCACTGTGACGCGGCCGTTTTCGCCGATGCGACCCATCATATGCTGCGGGCTTTGTTTTTCCACAACTTCGATCTGGCCATCTTCGCCGGTGAAATTGATCCGGATGCTTTTGTCTTGCGGGTGGCTGGATTGAATTTCCACCGCCGCGCGCGCGCCATTGCCGCCGATTTTAAACGGATGGGCGCTGTTGATTTTTTCGATCTCGTACATCAATTCCGCAACAGCGACTTTGCGGGTATAGGGATCGGGGTTGAACGGCTGGTCGCCCGCTTCCATGACGGCGCGGCGTACAGCGCGCGACCAGTCTTCAAAACCGGGGGTGTTTTCGGGGGAATGTTTTGCGTCTGCGCTGAAAGTGAGCAGATAGCCAAGGCCGCCGTCGATATGCGGGCTTTTGACGTCGATCGCCAGGCAGTAAGTTGTCGCCATAACCGGTCCTCTCGTTGTTCTTATGTGGTGATACCCTCTATCAGCACATCGTTTTTAACGTACAAACGAATGACAGTTCGTGTCCAAAATGCGTGTCGCGAAATTGGCCTCACTATAGGGATGGGGGGCGTGAAATCAAGGCTTAATTTTTTAAACCTGATTTCAACATGTTACGGATTTTACTGCTGCGCTGCGGAATTTACGTCGCCAGCACGCGGGGGATTTTGAATTGAATATTTTCTTCGGCAACCACGGTGGTTTCAACGGTGACGTCAAAACGCGCGCGCGCCGCTTCGATCACGCCTTGCACCAATATTTCGGGCGCGCTTGCCCCCGCCGTAATGCCGAGCACGCGCAAGCTGCCCAGACTTTCCCAGTCAATTTCTTCGGCGCGGTCGCACAAAATGGCATGGCGCGCACCATAGGCACGGGCGACTTCGACCAGACGGTTTGAATTGGATGAATTGCGCGAACCCACCACAATCACGGCATCGGCACGCGGCGCAATATCCTTGATCGCCATCTGGCGGTTGGTGGTGGCGTAACAAATATCTTCTTTTTTCGGCGGGGCAATAGCGGGATAACGTTTTTGCAATGCCGCGACAATTTCCGCCGTGTCATCCACCGACAATGTTGTTTGCGTGACGAAAGAAAGCTTTGTTTCCGGCGCAAATTGCAATGTCGCGACATCGTCCACGGTTTCAATCAATGTCACGGCGCCTTCGGGCAATTGCCCCATGGTGCCGATGACTTCGGGGTGTCCCGCATGGCCAATCAAGATGATGTGGCAGCCCGTGCGGTGGTGCAGTTCTGCTTCGCGGTGGACTTTGCTGACCAGCGGGCATGTGGCGTCGATATAAATCATGTTGCGGCGGGCGGCTTCGTCCGGTACGCGTTTGGGCACGCCATGGGCGGAAAAAATCACGGGTGCGCCTTCGGGCACCTCGTCCAGTTCCTTGACGAAAATCGCGCCCTTGCCGCGCAGGTCGTCCAGCACGTGGCGGTTATGCACAATTTCATGACGCACATAAACCGGCGCGCCAAATTTTTGCAGTGATTTTTCGACAATTTCAATGGCACGGTCCACCCCCGCGCAAAAACCGCGCGGCTGGGCGAGCAAAATGGTCAAAGCTGGTTTTTTTGTGCCTTCCATGCCCAGAATATAGGCCGCGCCATTTTACATGTCGAGCCTGTCTGTGCCTGAAAATCCACCCTGAAGCAGGGAAATGCGCATGGTCTTGGAAAAAAACGGGAACGGGGCTATTCTGTGCGCGTTTACGCCTGCAGCAGGTAAGGAGAAAAAATGTTTTCAAAACGCATATCACGCCGCAGCGCCGTTTTGGCCGCTGTTTTGACGCTGGGGCTTGCCGTATCCGGCTGCGCGGGCAGCGCTTCCAAAAACACCGACCTGCCCTGCCCCGAAACGGGTTTGGTCTATGGCGCGGGTAAAACGACATTCTATGCCGGCAGCGGGAATAGCCAGCAGGATGTGCAGGTTATGGCTGAACTGGCCAATTACCGCGGCGGTTGCCGTATGTCCGGCGACATTCTTGAATTCGAACTGGAAGTAGACATCGCGGCGCTACGCGGTGCCGCGGGCGGGAATTTGAAACGCGGACAGTTTCCATACTTCATCGCTATTTTGGACCCGCAAGAGAACGTGTTGCAACGCCAGGGCTTTTCTTCTACCGTTTCTTTCGACAAAAACGGCATTGGCATGACGACGGAAAAACATGTGTTGCGTCTGCCGCTGGCCGATACCAAAACCGTGCGTTTGCACAAAGTCGTGATGGGTTTTGAATTGACTGCCGACCAATTGGCGCGCAACCGCGATGTTGAAAAGACGGCGCCGCAGCCCGCAGCAAAAGGGCAAAAGCCTCCCGCCGCGGCCAAAACGAAAAAAGCCAAACAGAAATAATCGGGCACAACAATAGCCGCCCAAATAACAGCCGCTTCTTTGCGGGTTTTTACAGGAAAACGATCATGTCTTTTAACACCCCCAATTTCTGGCAGACCGAATTTGCCGAACATGCAACCTGCATGCAGGCCACGCAAAAAAATCTGGAATCTGCTTTTACCGCGCTGCTCGATGCGGCGGCGGAAACCATTCAAAATGGCGGTAAAATCCTGTTTTTCGGCAATGGCGGCAGTGCGGCGGATGCGCAGCATCTGGCAACCGAATTGACGGTGCGTTACAAAAAAGACCGCGCACCCATTGCGGCGATTGCGCTGACCACCGATACCTCCGCCCTTTCCGCGATTGGCAATGATTTCGGGTTTGAATTTTTGTTTTCCCGTCAGGTAGAAGCCTTGGGCCGCAAGGGTGACCTTGCTATCGGTATTTCCACATCGGGCAATAGCCCGAATGTGATCCGTGCGCTGGAATCCTGCCGCAACATCGGTATCACAACCGTGGGCTTTACGGGCGAAACCGGCGGCAAAATGCCCGCGCTTTGCGATATCTTGCTGAACGTACCGTGCAAAACCACGGCGCGTATTCAGGAAATGCATATTATGCTGGGGCAAATGCTTTGCGGCGGTCTTGAAATGAAACTGGGTCTGGTGCCCGATGAATCCGGCCGCGCAGCGGCATAACAGGCAGGAGACACCGTATGTCGAAAGACCTTGAAAAATTGAGCTTCGAAGACGCGCTGGGCGAGCTTGAAAAAATCGTACGCACGCTGGAATCCGGCGCGGGCGATTTGAAAACGTCGATTGACGCGTATGAGCGCGGCATGACGCTGAAAAACTTCTGCGAGGCAAAGCTGAAAGAGGCGCAGGGGCGCATTGAAAAAATCACCCTTGCCGCTGACGGCAGCGCAAAGGCCGAGGCCTTCACCCTTGGCGAATAACGCCCCGCCCCCTGTTTGGGAGTTCTGTAAATAAAACGGCCCCGCTAGCACTATACGCCGCAGGGGCGAATCAAAAAAAGATGACTTTTTTCTGTGGCTTGGGTTATAAAAGAATGCCCTTTTAACAAGCCGTCAGGAAGATCTTAACATGGCTCCATCCCTCAGAGAGGCCTCCCCCAAGCTCAAGGACGCGATGGAGGATTGCCGCGAAAAGATGCAAAAAACCATTTCGAGCCTGCTGCCGCAGACCGATCTGGCTGAATCTCCTCTTTTCGAGGCGATGCGTTATTCCGCGCTGGGCGGCGGTAAACGTCTGCGCCCCTTTATGGTTCTGGAAGGCGCCCGCGTTTTTGGGGTGGACCAGGGCCGTGCGCGCCGCGTGGCTGCTGCTGCCGAATTCGTGCATTGCTATTCGCTGGTGCATGACGATTTGCCCGCCATGGATAACTCCGACACCCGCCGCGGCAAGCCCGCGCTGCATAAAGCCTATGACGAAGCGACCGCGGTTCTGGCGGGTGATGCTTTGCTCACGCTCGCCTTTGAAATTCTCGCGGATCCCGAAACGCATGAAGACCCCCGCGTGCGCATCGAACTGGTTGCCCTGCTTGCAGGGGCCATTGGCATGCACGGCATGGTGGGCGGCCAGATGCTCGACCTGATCGGTGAAAAACAGGAATTTGACGTCGGCACCATCAGCCGCCTGCAACGTCTGAAAACCGGCAAGCTGATTGCTTTCTGCTGTGAAGCCGGCGCTATCCTTGGCAAAGCCAATCCGGCGCACCGCCAGTCGCTGCGCAATTACGCGCATGACCTTGGCCTTGCGTTTCAGGTAACGGACGACCTTCTCGATATCGAAGGCACCGCCGAAGAAACCGGCAAGCCCGTGGGGCAGGATGCCAAAAAATCAACCTTCGTTTCCGCCATGGGTGCCGATCAGGCGCGCCAGCGTGCGCAAATGCTGGTTGAACAATCCGTGTCGCATCTGCGTGTTTTTGACGGCGGTCGTGTGGATCTGCTCAAAGACCTCGCTTATTACGTTCTCGAACGCCGCGTTTAAAACGGCTTTTTGACGGAAGGAAACTCCCATGCGCTATACTGTTGTTGCTGTGGCGGCCGTGATTACGCTTGGCTTTTTCGCGGCGCCGTCTCT
>JAVEWI010000173.1:0-4540 GCA_034004625.1 Bdellovibrionales bacterium | reverse complement strand
CTCAAGATAGACCAGTCTTTTGTCCGTGGTTGCGGCGAACAGCATGACCTGCAGGTTATTGTCCGTTCCAGCATCGAGTTGTCGCACAAGCTCGGCATGACCTGCACCGCCGAAGGCGTGGAAACGCGGCAGGATTGGGACAGCCTTCGCGCCATGGATTGCGACGTGGCGCAAGGGTATTTCATCGCGCGGCCCATGGATGTCGCCGCTTTTCTCCGTTTCTGCGCGGAACACGACCCGGCCGCTTTCGCGCGGGGCGGGGCGGCGGATGTTGTTCCGCAATAAAAAAGTATCTAAAAGCAAGGTCTCTGCCGGCGGCTGACGGGGCTCCGAGGCCGAAAGGCCGGGGGCCGTGCTTGACGGCGACGCCTGCGATGCGGCGCGGCGGTTTGCGGGTACAAGGCGGGGCTCAACGGCGTTGGCAACCGATATGGTTTATCAGTATTTTAGCCCTGATGGTGGTCGCCTTTCTTTTCCGTTTTCTGGTGAAGATGGCTGGCATGACGAAGAAAACGCTCGGCAAACCATTCGCCAGGCTGAAGTCCGGAGCTTTGCCCTGCGTTTTCATTTTTAAAAGCCCGCCGCGGGCTTCTCGCATACGAGAGTTTGAGTTGTTTTAATGCTTACTGCCGGATTTGCTTTCGCTGGGTGAACCAGCCCCGCCCGTAGTTTGTGCATATTTCGGTGTTTTTCGGGATGCGGCGTGTGGCTTCGAGAAAGTGGTAGGCGGTGCCTTCGTCTTCTTCCCAGTAAATATCCGCATTGGGATTTTCGTCATGGTTGCAAAACGCCATAACCCCCATGACTATGCAGCAACTCTTTTCCGGCTTTTCAATGTGAAAGACTGCGCGCTGGCTGTTTGAAAGTTTGCCCACCTTGAACTTGTAATCATGAAGAATGGTTTTTTCAGCATGCGCCGTTGCGATTTCATCCAAAAGGATGGCTGGTGAAATCTCCAGGATTTCCCCCTCGTCGATGTTGCTGACGCAAAATACACCGCGGCCTTTTGTGCGGGTCTGCTTAAGATAAAGGCCTTTTTTACGATCTAGGGTATAGATGTCTTTTCCGGGCATATCAATCCTCTGGCTGGGGCACAGTGAGCGGAGGCTGTTAAAGCGAATGAATTTTATCCATTATATGGATAGCATGAGACGGTTAAGCCTGGGGCAAAAGAGGGACGGCTCCGGCAGTTTTCAGGGGCTGTGGGATTTTATGCCGGGCAGTGAATAAGTTTTTCCGCGGGCTGTTTTTGCCGCAATCCGCCTGCATGGAATACCGTGCAGGCGGATTGTTTTTTGTCTTTATCTGAAATGGGTCGCCTCTATGCGCTGGATCAGGCGGTCGATGGCTTTGAGTTCGTTCAGCCAATCGTCAGGGAATTTCAGTTTTTTTGTCGCGCGGTATTCGACAAGCCCTTCGCGCGCGGTATTCAGGAAGGCAATTGCTTTATCGTATTCAAGCAGCTTGAGGTAAATTTCGCCCAAATCCTTGTGATAAAGGCAGGTCATGATATTGAGTGATTTGTCCCGCGCATCAAGGGCGAGTATCGCGTGGCAGGTTTCTTCGGCCAGCGGATAATCTTTTTTGCGGATCGCTTTGTTCAGCGTTTCGCGCAACGCGGCGAGTTCATGGACGTGTTTTCTGTTTTCACTACGTGACATCTTTTAATCCACTCGTTTGTTAGCGCTAGATATGCGCGGCGATGACTTTAAGAAAAACCGCGCCGTATTTTTCCAGTTTACTGTCGCCCACGCCGTGCACGGCAGCCATCAGTGACATGGTGTTTGGTTTTAAGGTGGCCATGTCCTGCAGTGTTTTATCATGAAAAATAACGTAAGGCGGCACATTTTGCGCACGCGCCAGTTCCATTCGCGCCGTTTTTAATGCGGCGAGCAGGGCGGTATCGCCGGTAAATTCCGTGGAAACGCTCCGCCGGCCTGCGGCTGTCTTGGCGTGGCGTTTTTCAGCCTTGCGCAGGCGCAGGGTTTTCTTTTCCCGCAAAAATGCCATGCCCTGTTCGGTCAGGTGCAGCCCGCCATGCGCCACATCGGCTGCCAGTAAATTAAAAGCGATCAGTTGGCGGAACACGGCTTGCCATTCTGCCTTGTCCAGATCGGCGCCGATGCCGAATGTGCTGATTTTGTCATGGCCTAAACTCTGCATGCGTTCATCTGCCTTTCCGACCAGCATATCCGTCAGATAGGCAATGCCAAAGCGCTGTTCTGTTCGGTAAGCGGCGGAGAGCGCTTTTTGCGCGGCAATAGTGCCGTCAAATGTTTCGGGAGGCGTTTGGCAGGTATCGCAATTACCGCAAGGCGCGGCGGTATCGCCAAAATAATCCAGTATAACCTGACGTCGGCATCCGGCCGTTTCGCACAGGCCCAGCAGTGCATTCAGTTTTTGGTGTTCAATACGTTTTTGCGCGGGTGGTGCATTTGATTCCGTGATGAAATTGCGCTGCATGGCGGCATCTTGTGCACCGTAGATCATGAGTGCGTTTGAAGGCAGGCCGTCGCGCCCCGCGCGGCCCGTTTCCTGATAATAGGCTTCTATATTCTTGGGGATGGTCATATGTGCCACAAAACGGACATCGGGTTTATCTATCCCCATGCCAAAGGCAATGGTGGCGACCATGATAACCTTGTCTTCTTTCAAAAACCTTTGCTGGTTTTCTGTGCGTTTTTCTGCGGGCATGCCGGCGTGATAGGGCAGGGCGTTAAAACCCTCGGCGCAGAGCCAGTCTGCGGTTTCCTCGACCAATTTGCGCGACAGGCAATAGACGATGCCGCTGTCGTCTGCATGGTTATTTTTTATGAACCTTAAAACCTGTGCGCGGGCGTTATCTTTGCTGGCAATACTGTAGTGAATGTTAGGCCGGTCAAAGCCGGAAATAAAGGCGCGGCCATCCTGCAATTGCAAGCAATCTATAATATCCTGCCGTGTGGGGGCATCTGCTGTTGCGGTCAATGCGATGCGCGGGATTTTAGGGTATCTTTCCGCGAGCAGGGACAATTGTTTGTAATGCGGCCGGAAATCATGCCCCCATTGCGACACGCAATGCGCTTCGTCGATAGCAAACAGCGCCACGGGCGCTTCATCGAGCAGTGCCAGAAAATCGTCCATCAATAAACGTTCTGGCGCGACATAGACCAGGTCGATCAATCCGCGCAACATGGCGTCTTTCGTATTGGCGATACTGGTGCCTGTCATGCTGGAATTTATGGCTGCGGCACGTATGCCGAGCTCTTTCAGCGCGTCAACCTGATTCTGCATAAGCGCAATCAGGGGGGAGATGACAATCCCGACGCCTGCACGTATCAGGGAGGGAATCTGGTAGCAAAGCGATTTTCCGCCGCCTGTCGGCATCAGGACGAAAGCATGTCCGCCATTTGCCACATGCGAAATAACCCCGGCCTGCGTGCCACGAAAGGCATCGAAACCATAGGTTTTTTGCAAAATACGTAGAGCCGGATCAATGGCTACGGTCTGTGTCTTTTGGGGCATATTTTTGTATAGTCTTTCCTGACAGTCAGAAAAGCATAGTTTTCAGAGTAAATAAAGAACGATGATAAATCGAAGCGCAAAAGTTTTTGATCGCGGCAATGATGGGGTTTTGCTTCGGCCGATCTATATTTCTTTTATGAACAGGGAAGAATGCAGATGGATGGGCAGATAGGTTTTTTGTTAAAATCCATAGGAATGGAAATTCCGGTTATTCAGGCGCCTATGGCGGGGGTGGATACACCGGCCTTGGCTGCGGCTGTGATAAAATCAGGCGGGCTCGGCTCGCTTGCCTGCGCGCTGCGTACACCGGACGACATACGTGCAGCATGCCGGCAAATACGGCAGGAAACGGCTGGCCCGATCAACCTGAACTTTTTCTGTCATGGTGTTCCTGAATATTCTGATGCGACACGGCGGCGATGGTTGCAACGGTTGCTGCCTTATTATCATGGTTTCGGACTTGATCCGCAGAGCCTATTGCCGTCTGCTGTGCGGGCGCCGTTTAATGAAAATTTCTGTGAGGTGATCGAGGATATAAATCCGCGGGTTGTCAGTTTTCATTTTGGCTTGCCTTCTCATGAACTTCTGACGCGGGTCAAAAAAATGGGTGCGGTTATTTTTTCTTCTGCGACGACTGTGGCGGAAGCTGTCTGGCTGGAACAAAACGGCTGCGATGTTGTGATTGCCCAAGGTGCGGAGGCTGGCGGGCACAGGGCTATGTTTCTTTTTGCGGACATAGAAAACCAGCCGGATATGTTTCCCTTGCTGGGGGAAGTTCTTGCGCATATAAAAATCCCGGTGATTGCCGCGGGCGGCATAACGAATGTACGCGATGTTCACGCTGCATTGGCGATGGGCGCGGCGGCTGTGCAAATAGGGACGGGGTATCTTTTCTGTCCGGAGGCAAATGTTTCCCCTCTTTACCGGGATGCGCTTTGTAGCTTCGATGAAACGGTAATCACAAATGTGTTTAGCGGCCGTCCTGCGCGCGGCATCAAAAACCGCTTTATAAATGAAATTGGCCCTATGGCACGGG
>JAVEWI010000172.1:0-4569 GCA_034004625.1 Bdellovibrionales bacterium | reverse complement strand
ACCCCTTTTTGTTATTAGCCAGGAACTCCCAGCCCCGATAATGAATCAGCTTGGCAAGCCATGCAAGCCTTTTGCGCCGCTGAAAATCGGGTAAACATGTATGCAGGGAAAAATATGATTCATTTCAGAGTCTTCCGTCATTTTGCCGGCGCATTTTTTTAATGAGCCTTGATCGGAAAACGTGCCAGAACAGGTTTATGTTCCCTGCATCTGGCGCGGCGTGTGGCGGATATCGCCGATTTCTTCGGGCCATTCGATATTGAGGTGAATATCCGGCGTGCCGCCCGTGCGGGTAATGTCGATGCCGTCATCGTGGCGTTGCAGGCGCAGGGAAATCATACCGTCACCAATGCGCAGGCCGGAAATTTCAAGCTCGGTCAACCAGCGCGGCAAATGCGGGCGGTGCAGGGTGACTGTTTTCGCGCCTCCATCAACGCCGAGGCCGAGCATGGATTGTAGCAGCAAGGATTCCGCCGCGCTGGCCCATGCTTGCGGGTTGCAGGCAACGGGATAGGCCGCGGGCGGCGTGCCGTTGGCATCACGCGGCAAACCGCCGAATAATTCGGGCAAACGCATTTGCGGGAAATGCTGCGCGGCATCGAACAGGCCTGTCATCAATTTTGCGGCGCGTTCTTCGCATCCGTATTTCGCCATACCTGCAGCACAGAGGGCGGTGTCATGCGTCCAGACGGTGCCGTTGTGGTAACCTTCGGGGTTTTTGACGGGTTCGTACCGTTTTTCGCCCGCGCCAAGGGTGCGGATGCCAAAACCGCTGAACATGTCATCGGACATCAAAACATCCATGACGCGCAGCGCGCGGTCTTCGGGCACAATGCCGCAAAAAAGCAAATGTCCCGCGTTGGATGCTTTTACGCGGCACGGTTTTTTGTCACCATCAAGGGCAAGTGCATAGGTGCCCATGTCTTCTTGCCAAAACACATCGTTGAAATGGTTTTTCAGGTTTTCGGCCTGTTGCAACAAAACGGCGGCGCGGTCGGGTAGCCCCAAACGCCTTGCCATGCCGGCGGCGGCGCGTTTGGCGGCATAGACATATCCTTGCACTTCGCAAAGGGCGATGCTGCCGCGGGCCAGCTCGCCGTCTTCGTGCGAAATGGCGTCTTGTGAATCTTTCCATCCTTGGTTGCCAAGGCCGGTTTCCGCACCGCGCAGGTATTCGACAAAACCGTCCCCATCAATATCGCCGTGGGTGTCTATCCACATCAGCGCGCTTTCAATGTTCGGCCATATGGTTTGGATAAATTCTGTATCGCCCGTGCGGTCCAGATAGGCGCCGGCCAGAAATACGAACAAAGGCGTGGCATCCGCCGTGCCGTAATACGGCGTATGCGGAATTTCGCCGCAGGCCGCCATTTCTCCCATACGGATTTCATGCAAAATTTTGCCGGGTGCACTGTCGTGAAACGCGCTGGTTTCTTCGGCCTGATGGGCTGCCAGAAAACCCAGCACGCCATGCGCAATTTCAGGGTCCTGCCACAGCAGTTCAAAGGCCGTGATAATGCCGTCGCGACCAAATGCCGTGCTGTACCACGGCGTACCGGCATAGGGATAAAGCCCCTGCGGCGTCTGGGTGGTCAAAAGCGCGATGTCCACCGCATTTTGCCGTGTCCATTCATCAAACGCGGGGTTTGACGAGGTGATTTCCGCGCGGCGGTCAAGCTGCGCCTGCACATGGGCGAGGGCTTCGGATTTTTGCGTGTCGAAAACATCCGCATCCACGGGCATGGGGATATGGCTGGCGCAGAGATAAAAACTCCGCGTTTCGCCCGCGGGAATGTCGATGGCAAACGAAACATCGCCGCCGATTTGTTCGGGGCTTTGCGAAAAAGACAGGCAGCAGCTGCGCGGGCGTTCATCAACACCCGTGTAATCAAACCGCATACCGGTATCGGTCAGGCAGGCGGGGCTGCGGGTGCCTTCCTGTGGGCGTTTGGCGCCGCGCAGTTCGAACAGGTCTTTGAAATCCGCATCGTGGATGTATCCGATGCGCAAGGCGACGTCTTCGCCGCTGTGGTTGACGATGGATATTTCTTCGTACAAAGCGTCTTGCCACAGAAAAATACTACGCCAGATTTCCGGCTGTTCCTGTTCTGCGCTGATCTGGAATTTGGCTTCGAATACCGTGTTGTTGCTGTCGATATAGCTATCGACCAGCAAGGGCGCCGCGCCGTTGATGCGCAGTTCCGACCGCGACAGCAGGCGCGTATCGCGGCAAATCAAACCGTCTGCGATGTGGTGGTCAATTTCATTACGCGCCAGCATGTCGCCGTGTTCATCTATAATGGCGAAGCTGTCGTTGTGTTTGAGAACAAACATTACGGCCTGTCGGTTTTTTAAAACAATACCTCTTCACCATAGGGGCAAAGCGCCAAGGATTCCACGTTGATTTTTTGTATTTATGTTGCGCCGCGGGGGCGGTGTGTTAAATCAGGTGATATTTGGCGGCGGGAATGGTATATTATTAAGAAAAAAGAAGCCTTTAACGGTTATAATCTGTAAAAAACGAGTTTGGTTTTGAGCAAATATAGAAAAATCAATACCTTGCCGCATATGCAGGGGGATGCGTAATGTCGGACGCTTCTAAATGGCTGATCGTGTTTGAAGGCGATTCCATCGATCGCTTCCTTGGCAATTTCGTATTGTCGGACCGCCAGCGCGACAAAATTCAAAAAGAAAATCCGGCGGCGGATTTGTCCCATTTGCCCGCGGATAAAAGCGCGGTGATGCAGGATATTCGCGGTATCTGGGAACAGCGCGGGTTTTTGACTCCCGCCGAAACGCAGGCCGTTTTGATTAAACAATATCTGCCGTCCGACGATGCGCGGCTGCACGATTTTATCCACGCGACTGAACTGGCGCGTAACACGCCCGAAAATGTGACGGGTTATCTGGGCAAGGAACATGCCTATCTGGCAACCGGTCTTGCGCATTTATACGCCCGCGAAACCGGCATGCCGGTTTTGATGGTGGAAGTTGATTTTTCCAACATGGGCGGCACCAATGAATATTTCCACCGCATGTTGGTGGCAGAGGCAGGCATTGCCTCGAACATTTACAAAGCCGATGTTTCCAAAAAAGACGGTGAAGCCCTGACCGACCGCGCCGTGCGGTTGTTGTCTGCCGGCATCGTGTCCGACATTGCCGCGTTGCATCCGGACGAACGCATCATTCCCATCCGCACCGGCGGCGATGAACTGCGCATTCTGGTGACGGGCATTGACGATCCGCAAAAACAAATCGAACTTTCCGACATACTGCACGCGAATATCGAACGCCGCGTGGCGTCGATGGGGCTGCAAGACCACCCGCATTTGAAAGACCCGGACGACCGCCGCCGCAATGGTTTTGGCGCGGCGCTGGCTGTTCAGGATATGGGGCTTATCACCAATTCAGGTTCCTTGATACAGGAACTGGACGCCCGTATATCCGAAACCAAATTGCAATTGGGCATGATGCGTCTGGGCGAAATTGACCGCGAAGTCATCACGGTACATACCGAAGCGCATTTACGTTACGGCGCCATCAACGTGCCGCGCGGGTTGACGGAAGAAGACGTCATCGAACTCGCCATTGCCCGCGCGCAGAAAAATGCCCGTGTGGCAGCGGATGCATTGCGTGACCTGAACCCCGTTCACAATCCGGAATTACAGGGCGGCATTGCCGGTTTCCGCGCCTATGTGTCGCAAACGATTGATGCCATGGCGCAGCATGCCGTTGCCCGTGCCGCTTTGCCCGAAGTATTCGAGCGCAGCGCCCTTGGCGGTGAAGACCGTCCGGCAGGCGTCAGACCGACGGATAGTCTGGAGCGCCGTTATGTCGCCGTCGCGCTTGAACATTTTAACGACCAGGGCGTGGCCTTGTCTGCAACCGCGCTGCATTTCCTGAAACGCAGCGTGCGCGGGCTTTCACCTGAAGATCCCTCGGCGCAGGTCATGATGCCGCGCGGTATGGTGCGTATGCTCGATAACGCCGCCGCCGATGCCGCGGATTTCCGTGGGCAGTTCAAATATTCCGATCCGGATATTCAATCCGCGATGGAAAAAGCCGGTTTGAAAAGCGTGTCGCAAATTATGCCGCAGGCTTTGGCGGTTTCCGTGCATAACCTTGCGGGGCTTAACAGCGCGCTTGGGCATCATAACGCGGACGTTGTTTTGCGTCATATCGCGCATGAAGTCATTGGCGGTGCCGTGCATGCCGCGGGTGTGCCGCGTCAATCGCGCGCCAGCTTTGCCGTGGCGCATCACGGCGGCGGTAATTTTTCTGTCCTGCTGCCGGCGGGCGGCACGGATGTGCAAGGCCAACCGTGGTTTGCATCCCAAACCATGATTCACCATATCCGCAGCGAAATTAAATCGCGCATCAAATCGTTGAATGAATCCGATATCGCGGGCTTCCTTGCCAAAAACGGCGGGCATGTTGACGATAATACGAAGTTGTATCTGGAAGATAAAGACCTGCGCAGTTTTGCCGATGTGCGCGACCCCAAGGAACGCGCCTATAAATTTGGCGAAGATGCAATCAAAGGACGCGTGGACGGTATCCATGCTGTCG
>JAVEWI010000171.1:0-4584 GCA_034004625.1 Bdellovibrionales bacterium | reverse complement strand
TGCTTTGAGCGTGAATGGAAAAGCGCTTTAACCGTGCTGCATCTGTTTAAAAAACCGCCGGATCAAACCGGCGGTTTTTTTTATGATATATTTTTTGGATATTGCGCGCCGTTTTTACGTATCCTGAATGTGACCATCCACGATGTGAATAATACGGTCGGCTTTTTGCGCGAAGGCAGGGTCATGCGTCACAATCACAACGGCACGGTCATGTTCATGGGCCAGGTTTCGCAAAATATCCTGCACTGTCAGGCTCGACGCGCTATCCAGATTTCCAGTAGGTTCGTCGGCCAGAATAATCGGCGGGTCATTGGCAAGGGCGCGGGCAATGGCCACACGCTGGCTTTGCCCGCCAGATAATTGGCGCGGGAATTTATGCGTATGGGCGCCGAGGCCGAGCATATCCAAAAGCATATCGGCGCGTTTGCGCATGGCGCTGCCGCTTAATTTTCCCAGGCGTTGCATGGGCAGCATGATATTTTCCGCTGCCGTAAATTCCGGCAACAAAAAATGCGATTGGAAAACGAAACCGATATGGGCAAGGCGGATGTCGGCCAGCGCGTCGCTGTTCAGGCGCGAAACTTCGTGGTCTTTAATCCACAATTTCCCGCCGTCTGCTTTGTCGAGCAGGCCCAGCAAATACATCAGTGACGATTTGCCTGATCCGGAAGGCCCCGTAATCGCCACAAATTCGCCGCCGTAAATGGCGACATCGGCGCCTTTGACCAAGGTGACGGGCACTTCACCGGACAGGCGGCGCATTAATTTTTCACTGCGGATGGCGGGTTTTTTATCGGTCATGCCGCTCCCCGCAAAATATCCACGGGCTGTACGTGTGCGGCTTTGCGCGCTGGCAGCAGCGCCGCAAAAACAGACGCGATCATGGCAAAGCCGCCTGCGACGGCGAATTGGGGCCATGACCAGTCAAGCGGCATGCTCAAGGGCTCCAGCGTGCCGGGCGGTTGTATGCGTATTTGCATCAAAGCAAGCATCAGCCCCATGCCAAGAGGCAGTCCCGCCAGATTGCCTGCAATGCCGAGCAGGAACCCCTGTATCACAAAAATCTTTTTAATATCACCTGCATGAAAACCCATGGATTTCAAAATGGCAATGTCCCGCTGCTTTTCCATCACTACAGTTGAAATGACGTTGTAAATACCGAATGCAGCCACAATCAAAACCGCGCTGACCACGCTATACATGATGATATTGCGCACCATCAGGGTGCTGAGCAGGTCTTCGGTTGCTTCCTGCCACGACATTGATTTATACCCGATGCGGGCTTCCAGTTTTTCGGCATATTCGCGTGCCGCATAGGCATTGTCCAGCTTGATGATAATCACATTGGCGCGGTTGGCGCGGTCCAGCAATGCCTGCGCCCGTTTCAATGTCATGAAAACCTGCGTTTCATCGTAATGCGCATTGCCGGTGCGGAAAATGCCGACAATCTTGAATGCACGCACCTGTCCGTTGGGTGCGGACAGGTTAATGGTGCGCCCCTTGCGCAGAGACATAATCCGCGCCAGTTCGCCGCCGATGATGATGCCGTTCGGATTGCTGTCAAGGTCTTCTATACGCCCTTCCTTCATATGTTCGGCAATGGTGGTGACGCGGGTGATGTCACGGGGGATCATGCCGTTCATGGTGACGCCCACATCACGTCCGGCAAAGCTGATCAGCGCCTGTCCCGCCAGTGCGGGCGATGCCTGAATGCCGGGGTCTTTTTCCAGCATGCCGAGGATCTTTTCAAACCCGCGCAGGCCGCGGGTTTCCGTCTGCGGGCGGCTGCCGCGCAATTCCACAGCTGCATCGGGATAGGCGGCGAAAACGGGCTGCGGATGTGGATTGCGGTATTCGTCGCTGACTGTGATGTGTGGGGCATTGTCGATCAGGCGGCGGATAAAATCACGTTCCGACCCCTGCATCAGGGATGAAATGCTCAGGAAAAAGCCAACCCCAAGCACGATGCCGAGCAAGGAGACGATGCTTTGCCGTTTGCGTGCCAGCAGATGGCGCAGCGCCATGGAAAGAAGAAGGCGCATGATTATGGCGCCTTGCGTTTGCGGATGCGCATGCCGTCTTCCAGGTCTGATGTGGCGACCAGCGCGAATATTTCATCGCCGTTTAATCCCTCGGTGATTTCTGTTTTTTCCAGCCCGCGGATGCCGGTCTTGATGCCGCGTTTGTGCAAGATATTATTTTCAATCACATATACGGCATTGTCACGTATGGCCGTGGTGGGGATCAGCAGCGTATCCGGTTTTTCCTGAATAATAATATTGTTTTCCGCTGTCATGCCGATGTGCAGCGGCGTATCCGGGGCCAAGGAAATGCGCACGCGGTAGCTGCGCGCCACGGGATCGCCCTTGGGCGTGATGGCAAGCACTTCGCCTTCAAACTGCGCATCCGGGAAAGCATCCGCGCGGATCAATACCTGTTGCCCCGGCGTGACGCGGGGGATGTCTTCTTCGTCCACTTCCGCGCTGATACGCAAGGGCGCGCAGCAGCTGAGCCAGAAAACAGGCTGCCCCGCCGGAATGATTTGACCGATTTCGCCGTCGCGCTGTATCACGCGGCCATCTGCGGGGGCGATCAGGCGGGTATAGGAAGCCTCTGCCTCCGCCCTTGCAATACCGGCGCGGATGGCGTCCAGCTCTGCCCGTGCCTGATCCAGCGTGGCGCGGGTTTCATATCCGCTTTTGGCGAGGGCTGCTTTACGGTCGTAATCTTTTTGTAAAAAATTCGCGCGGGCTTTCAGCTCGTCCAGCGTTTTTTGCAAATCGCTGTCTTCCAGTTGTGCCAATACATCGCCTTCTTTCACGTCATGGCCTTCGTCCGTATTCAGTTGCATCAGGCGGGCAGTGACGCGCGCGGCAATGGGCATCATGACTGTTGCTTCGACCGTGCCTGTCGCGTAAACGGCTTCGACTGCCATGCCGCGCTGGGGGCTTCCTGTTTCAACGCTGATTGCGCCAGAAGGGCCCAGCGTGAAATACCAGCCAGCGGCAAGGCCGAGCCCGATCAAAATACCCAAAATGATGAAAAACGTTTTAATGGCGGCACCTGTTTATGTTTGTGCGAGTTTTTGCGTTGTTATGCGGCGTTTAATAATGTGCGCAGCTGTGCGGCAAGGGCGCTGGGCGCGTTTTTGCCGCTGTCTGCAATGGTTTTGACAATCGCGCTGCCGACTACGATGGCGTCCGCCTTGCCGTTCAGGGCATGGACATGTTCCGGCGTTGAAATGCCAAACCCGACGGCCAGCGGCGCGTGCAATGCGCTGCGCAATTCGGCCAGCTTACCCGCCAGTGTATCGGGCAGGCTGCTTTGCGCGCCGGTGACGCCTTCACGCGACACGTAATACACAAAACCGGTCGATGCGCGGTCAATCACGGGCAGGCGTTCCGGCGCCGTGGTGGGGGAGCACAGGAAAACGGTTTCAAGCCCTGTCTTTTCCATGGCTTGCAGATAATCCGCGGCGGCTTCGGGTGGCAAATCGACAATCAAGGCGCCTTGCGCACCGGCGGATTTTGCGGCGGCGGCAAAAACATCATACCCCATATAAAAAATGGGATTGAGATAGGAAAAAAGACAAACCGGAATTGAAAGCCCCTTGGCGCGCGCGGTTTGCAGCATGCCGAGCACGCCGCGCAGCGTTGCGCCGGCGGCAAGGGCGCGTTCTGCCGCTTGTTGCACCGTCACGCCATCGGCCACGGGGTCTGAAAACGGCACGCCAAGTTCGATGGCGGCGGCGCCGTTTTGCTCCAGCGTTAATAAAATCTCCGCTCCCGTTTCCATGTCAGGGTCGCCCGCCATGACAAAAGGCACAAAGGCAGATGTATTTTTGGCGCGTGCATCCAGCAACGTCTGGCGCAGGGTTTTGATGGTCATGGCTTTTTATTCTCCTCATAGGCGCGCAGAATGCCGATGTCTTTGTCGCCGCGGCCGGACAGGTTTACAATCATGATATGATCGCGCGGCAAAGTGGGTGCGGTTTTAACGGCATGGGCAACGGCGTGTGCGCTTTCAAGCGCGCAGATAATCCCCTCCGTCCGTGCCAGCAGGTGCAGGGCCGATACGGCGGCATCATCGCTGGCATGGGTATAATCGGCGCGGTGCAGCGTGGCCAGATAAGCATGTTCCGGCCCGACGCCGGTATAATCCAGCCCTGCAGATACGCTATGCGTAGTTTCGGCCTGGCCGTCGGCGTCTTGCAGCAGCATGGTTTTCATGCCCTGAAAAATACCGGTCGATCCGCCGGAAAAACGCGCGGCATGCTGGCCTTTGGCAATCGCGGTGCCGCCGGCTTCTACGCCTGTCAATTTAACCGCAGCATCATCGATAAAGCCGGAGAAGATACCAATCGCGTTGCTGCCGCCGCCGACGCAGGCAATGACGCTGTCGGGCAGGCGGTTTTCGGCGGCCAGTATTTGCGCGCGTGCTTCGCGTCCGATCACGGATTGAAAATCACGCACCATACGCGGGTAAGGATGGGGCCCGAGGGCGGAGCCGAGCAGGTAATAAGTATCATGCACATGGCTGACCCAATCGCGCATGGCTTCGCTGACGGCGTCTTTGAGCGTGCGT
>JAVEWI010000170.1:0-4611 GCA_034004625.1 Bdellovibrionales bacterium | reverse complement strand
GCGCAGCCGCGATGTCAGGACGGCGTTCCAAGACGCTGGACGGCACGCCTGCCGGAATAACCGGAATACGGCGCGGCATTTCCGCAGGCTTCAACGCGAATTCGGACGGTGCCTTGCCCATCAGCAAGGCCATGGCATGTTCGGCTTCTTTACGCTGCTGTATCACATCCTGATACTGCATACGCGTGTTTTCAAGATCGACCGTTGCCTCGGCAATATCCAGTTCGGTGATCGTGCCGATCTCCATACGTTTTTTCAAAATCTTCAACGTATCTTCACGCAGGGACACCGATACCGACAAAACCCCGCGTTCGCGGTCAAGCGCGCGCAGCAGGAAATAAAGATCCGCCACATCCGCCTGCATCGCCAAACGCATGCTTTGCAACATGGATTCAGCATTTTCCGCCTCCGCCTTCGCGGCTTTGTGGCGGTTGCGCACGCGGCCGAAAAGGTCGATTTCATAGCCGATGCCAAGACCGGTTCGTACCGTGTTTTCAATCGCTACATCCGTGCCTGGCGGCATGCCACGTGATGCCGCGCTGGGTTTGGACCGCGTGGCCGCGCCATCGGCATTAATGCTGGGGAACAATTGCGCCCGTACCTGCCCTGCCGCCGCGCGCGATTGGCGCACGCGTGCCTCCATCGCCTGTACGGTCAGGTTGCCGGTGGCGGCTTCTTCCTGCAGCCTGTCCAGCTCCGCTTCGCGGAAAACTTTCCACCAATCGCCGCGATCAAAATGTGCGGCAGGCTCGCCCACTTTCCATGTGCCTTTTTCGGCAAGCTCCGGCGCTTCGCGGAAGGCTTCGGGTTTGCTGATCAGCGGCAATTTGAAATCAGGCGCCAGATTGCATCCGCCCAAAGGCAGGCTGAGCGCGGTCGTAACGGTAAGAGCGATGATAAGTTTTTTCATCTTAATGAACCTTCGGAACCGGCACGGGATGCAGGCTGGTCAGCTTGCGGCCGGAAAGTTTACGCAAAAACACATAGAACAGCGGCGTCAGGAAAAGCCCCATGAACGTCACGCCAATCATGCCAGAAAACACGGTAATGCCAATGGCCTGACGCATTTCCGCGCCCGCGCCGGTTGAAAACACCAGCGGCACCACGCCCATGATGAAGGCAAAAGACGTCATCAAAATAGGGCGCAGACGCAGGCGGCATGCCGTCATGGCGGCCTTGATTGTTTCTTCGCCCGCGATTTCAAGTTCGCGTGCAAATTCCACGATCAGGATTGCGTTTTTACACGCAAGCCCCAAGACCACCAATATACCGATCTGGGTAAAGATATTATTATCCCCGCCCGTCCACCAGACACCGAAAACGGCGCTGAGAGTGACCGCAGGCGCGATCATGATAATGGTCAGCGGCAAGATAAGGCTTTCATACTGCGCAGCCAGAACCAGGAAGACGAGGAAGATGCAAAGCGGGAAAATATAAATCGCCGTATTCCCCGCAAGGATTTCCTGATATTTCAGCTCCGTCCATTCAAAGCTCAGCCCCGGCGGCAAAGTTTCCTGCAGGATGCTGACCATTTTCTGCTCTGCTTCGCCGGATGAAAAACCGGGTGCGGGGCCGCCGTTCAGCTCCGCCGTGCGGAACAGGTTGTAACGCGATGCGGAATCGGGGCCATAGCTTTGCGATACACTCAAAACGCTACCCAGCGGCACCATTTCACCGGCAAGGTTCCGTGTTTTCAGCTGCGCGATATCGGCAGCCTGCATACGGAACGGCGCATCGGCCTGCGCAATCACCTGATACGTGCGGCCAAAACGGTTGAAGTCGTTAATGTACAAAGACCCCAAATAAACCTGCAGCGTTTCATAAATATTGCCCAGCGGAATGCCCAATTGCTTGGCACGGTCGCGGTCAATATCCACAAACAATTGCGGCACGTTAATCTGGAAGCTGGAGAAGACACCCGCCAGCTCCGGACTTTGCCACGCCTTCATCTGCGCGGCCATCAAAGAGCCATAGAGCGTTTCATTACCCAGATCCGCGCGGTCCTGAATTTGCAGACGGAAACCGCCAATGGTGCCAAGTCCATCGACCGCCGGCGGCGGAAAAACCCCTACGAAAGCGTCTTCGATTTCAGCGCCAAGACGCCCCATCAATCCTTCCGCAATCACGGGGCCGTATAATTCGGGCGTGGTACGTTTTTCAAACGGATCAAGCGTCAGGAAGACGATGCCGGCGCTCGAGCTGGCCGCGAAGCCGTTAATGGAAAGCCCCGGAAAAGCCACGGCGTTTTGTACACCGGGGGTTTCCATGGCAACCTCGCTCATACGGCGGATGACGTCTTCGGTACGCTGCAAAGACGCACCCGACGGCAATTGCGCAAAAGCCACCAGATATTGTTTATCCTGCGGCGGGACATATCCAAGCGGCACGATTTTAAACAGCACGACCGAACCCGCGATCAAAGCCAGATAAACCGCGAACATGCCGATTTTATGCCGCACAATACTACCCGTTGTTTTTTCGTATCTTGCGGAAGACGCTTTGAAAAAACGGTTGAACAGGCGGAAGAAACCACCAAAGATTTTATCAATACCTTTTTGCAGGGCGTCAGGCTCCGCATCCGGCGCGTGCAGCAGCTTCGCCGCCATGGCAGGGCTGAGCGTGAGGGAGTTAAAGGCCGAAATAAACATGGAAATCGCAATGGTCAGCGCGAATTGTTTATAGAACTGCCCCGTCAGGCCACTGACAAAAGCAACCGGAATAAAAATCGCGCCCAGCGTCAATGCAATCGCAATAATGGGGCCTGACACTTCCTGCATCGCCTTATAGGCGGCTTCGCGCGGCGCAAGCCCTTCTTCGATATTACGCTCCACGTTTTCAACAACCACGATGGCGTCATCCACAACGATACCAATCGACAGGACAAGCCCGAACAGCGTCAGGTTGTTAATCGAAAAGCCAAAGATTTTCATCACGGCAAACGTACCCACAACCGATACGGGAACGGCCAGCAGCGGAATAATCGACGCCCGCCATGTTTGCAGGAATATGATCACCACCAGAACCACAAGGATGACCGCTTCGATCAGCGTATAGACAACTGCATCGATACTCGCCTGCACAAAACGCGTGGGGTCGTAGACGATGGAATAATCAATACCTTCGGGGAAGGTCGTTTCTTTCAGTTCCGCCATCAAGCTGCGCACATCATTCGCCAGTTGCAGGGCATTTGAATCCGGCGCCTGAAACACCGCAATCGCCGCTGCTTGCTTGTTATCCAAAAGCGAGCCCATGGCATAGGTATTCGCACCCATTTCCATCCGCGCCACATCGCGCAGGCGCACCAGACCGCCGCTGGTATTGGTTTTCAGGATAATATCGCCAAATTCGTCTTCGGTTTGCAAACGGCCGCGTGCATTGACCAAAAGTTCAAACGCGCCGTTATCCGCGCGCGGTTGCCCGCCGATAACGCCCGCTGCAACCTGTGCGTTTTGTTCATGCACGGCCTGCACCACATCGCCCGCCGTCATGCCGAGCGCGGCCAGTTTTTGCGGGTCGAGCCAGATACGCATGGCGTAATCACCGCCACCAAAAACCTGCGCCTCGCCAATACCGTTCAGGCGCGAAACCCTGTCCTTGACGTTCAAAACGGCAAAGTTACGCAAGTAATTGGTATCATATCGTCCATCGGGGGACGTCACGTGCACAACCATGGTGATGTTGGACGCGCTTTTGACTGTCGTCACGCCGAATTGTCGCACGATGTCGGGCAGGCGCGGCAAAGCCTGCTGCACGCGGTTTTGCACCAGCTGCTGCGCAAGGTCGGGGTCGGTACCGATTTTGAACGTCACTGTAACGGCCATTTGCCCGTCGGCGGTGGATTGCGACGACATATAAAGCATGCCTTCGACGCCGTTCACCTGTTCTTCGATCGGGGTGGCGACGGTTTGCGCAATCGTGGTCGGGTTCGCGCCCGGATATTGCGCGCGGATCACAACCGAAGGCGGCGCCACGTTGGGATATTCCGAAATCGGCAATGTCGGTATCGCCATGACGCCGGCAACAAAAATCATGACAGACAGAACCGCGGCGAAAATCGGCCGGTCAATAAAGAATCTGGAGATATCCATGACGCCCCCTCAAGGCAGGCCCGCAAGGGGCCTTGTATGTATGCGTGTAGCGGGAAAAGAGATGACAGTTTGGCGGGTTTATTCTTTGCCTTCCGCAGGTGCGGCGGCGGGCGGCGCTGGATGTGTCAAAGTATCCATCGGCACCATCAGCGGCTGTATTTTCATACCCGGCTGGATACGCATCAAACCGTTCACGATGATTTTATCACCAGCGGCAAGGCCGGAGGCAATCACGCGCAAACCGTCTTCAGTCAATTTACCCAGCGTCACAGGGCGGTATGCAACCGCGCCCGTTTCATCCAGCGCATAGACATAGCGGCGGGTTTGATCGGTGCCGATCGCCTTGTCATTCACCAGAACGGCGGCGGTTTTTTCCGGACTGCCCAGACGGATGCGGGCAAACAGACCCGGTGTCAAAAGGCCATCTGTATTGTTAAATTCCGCGCGGACGCGCAGCGTGCCTGAATCGCCGCTCAACTGGTTGTCAAACGAACGGATGCGGCCTTCGCGCGTGAAATCGTTT
>JAVEWI010000169.1:0-4612 GCA_034004625.1 Bdellovibrionales bacterium | reverse complement strand
CGAATGTATGGCCAAGATTGAGCAAGGCGCGAATGTCTTTTTCCTCGCGCTCGTCCTCCGCCACTATTTTGGCTTTGGCGGTGCAGCTGACGGCAATGGCTTCGCGCTGCGCCGCCGTATCGCCGGATAGCAGCGCCGCGCCATTTGCCTCCAGCCATGCAAAAAATGCCGGACGGTCGATCAAACCGTATTTCACAACTTCGGCATAACCCGCGCGCATTTCACGCGGCGGCAGGCTTTGCAGCACATCGGTATCAATCAAAACCGCGCGCGGTTGGCAAAACGCGCCGACAAGGTTTTTACCCTGCGGCATGTTAATGCCCGTCTTGCCGCCGACGGAGCTATCCACCTGCGCCAGCAGCGTTGTCGGCACCTGCACGAAATCGATCCCGCGCATCAAAACCGCTGCGGCAAATCCGGTAATATCGCCAATCACCCCGCCGCCCAGCGCGACCAAGGCGGATTTGCGGTCAAGCCCGCGCGACAAAGCCTCCGCCAGAATATATTGCAGCTGGTCAAAATTTTTACTGCCCTCGCCCGCGGGCAGGACAATCGGCGGCGCCACATCAAATCCCGACGCGGCGAGGCTTTGGCTCAACTTGGGCATATGTCCCAGCGCCGCGACATTTTCATCCGTGACGATACATAATTTTTTCGCACGCAAGACACCGCGCAATATGTCACCTGCACCGGCCAGAATGCCGCTACATATATATATGGTGTAATCACGCCCACCGCCGAGAGTGACGGCCACCTGTGCTGCCTGTGTTTCAACGGATTTGTTTTGCATTATGCATCTTCCCCTGCGCTGCGCACGGTGGTGCCGCGCGGCATATCCGCCGCCGGCAATAACCCGCGCACCGCCAATTCGCGCCGGATGCGGCGTGCCATGCTTTGCGGTGTTTGCTTGTCTGTCACCAATGTTATGTCTGCTTCCGCATAAACCGGATAACGCACATGCATCAATTCGCGCAGCTTCACCGCGCGGTCCACACCTTGTAACAACGGACGATGCGCGGTGCGGCGTGTGCGCGCAACGAGTGTTTCCAGATCAGCCTTCAGCCAGATCGATACGGCATTTTTTTTAATGGCCGCGCGCACATCGGGCTGGATAAAAGCCCCGCCCCCCGAAGCCAGCACAATCGGCGCGCCTTTTAACAGGCGTTCAATGACCTTCATTTCGCCTTTTCTAAATTCGGCTTCGCCAAACTGGGCAAAAATATCGGGGATCGGCATGCCCGCCGATTTTTCAATTTCGCGGTCGGCATCGACAAAGGGCATGCCCAGCAGACGGGACAATTCCAGCCCCACCCGGCTTTTTCCGGCGCCCATCAAGCCCACCAGCACGATAATCGGTAAAGATTTTGGCATTTTTCCCCGTTATTCCAGTGTGTTAATCTGCCTGTTTCCCGCATGTAAATCAAGCCGCACGGGCTTTAGACCTTTATGAAAAAAAATGATTGACTTATGGCATGTAGCCACGTAAAACATTACAAGCTTTATGGTATATACCTTGGTCGGGTGCTTAAGCTCGTTTTGAGAACAAATGAAAGCAAGCACATAAAGAGGAAAACCGGAGCCAAAAACCGCCAAATGTGTTGAAAACACGCAAGTGTTTGAGGCATATTCAAACGAACAAAACAACGCGCGGTAAAAGAAAAAGAAGGCACACATGTCAAAACTCCTGACCTCCCTTGTTTTTCTCGCGTTGATTTTTGCCGCTGGCGGATTTGCGGTTCTGGCTGTCTGGGACGTTCCCGTTGCCCAGGCACCTGTAGAGAAAACGCTGGATAGCAGCCCGTTCCTGAACCGGAACACCTGATCTCTCCCGTTTCTTTGAAGGTTTCCAAAAAACGTGCCGAAGACGAATCATTCTGACAAGCAATGATTCCCGAAAAGGCCGGTAACAAGGTGTATCCTTCGCCCTAAGATACTCAAAAACATTCGTTTTCGGGTATTCGGGGGCAGATATAGGGCCACGCGTGGAATTTAACGGAAAATCGTGAAAATTTCGTGGGTTCAAGGAAATTCCTGAGTTATGACCTTAGCATCCATGTAATACTAAAAATAATTTTTCACATATTCCCTCTTGCAATTCCCCTGGGGTTCCGGCTTTATGTCTTAAAGTTCACTTGTTACGGAGGTGTACAACTCAAAATAAGCCGAAATATCAAAGGCAATGAGTTGTGCTCAGAAACTTTACAAAGGAGAAATACACAATGGCTCGTCCAGGTCGTCCCAGAATGCCCAAAGCCCCCCTTCCCGGGAGCGTAGAAGGTTTTCTTGATATGCTCATCGCTGAACGCGGTGCTGCACTGAACACTCGCCACGCCTATGAACGTGATCTCGCCGATGTTTGCGCTTTTCTGAAAAAGAACAGCAAAGACATCGACAACGCGACCACGACCGATCTTAAAGAATATCTGAACGAACTCAGCGACCGCGAAAACGCGAAAAGCAAGGGCGGCGGCAAAACAGCCGTACGCACCATTGCGCGCCGCATCTCTGCGCTGCGTCAGTTCTTTGGCTTTCTGGTTTCCGAAGGCAAACGCTCGGAAGATCCGACGTCCACCATCGAAAGCCCGAAGCAAACCCGTACTCTTCCCAAAATTTTGAGCGAAGATGAAGTCACCGTACTCATCAACTCCGCTCAGAAGCAAGGCGGCCCGGAAAGCATCCGCCTTGTTGCCCTGCTCGAGATTCTCTATGCGACGGGCCTGCGCGTTTCCGAACTCGTTGGTCTGCCCCTCACCGCCATTGGTCCGGAAAGCCGTTATCTGACGGTTGAAGGCAAAGGTGGCCGTGAACGCATGGCGCCCCTCTCCGAGCCGGCTCAGAAAGCGATGCGCGCATACATGGAAATTCGCACGAAATTCCTGATGCCGGATCGCGCCGAATCGCAAAGCAAGTGGCTGTTCCCGTCTCGTACGTCGGAATCCGGCCACCTGACCCGCCAGCGTTTCGCCCAACTGCTGAAAGAGCTGTCCCGCAATGCCGGTATTGATCCGGAACGCGTCAGCCCGCACGTTCTGCGCCATGCCTTTGCAACCCACCTGCTCAAGCACGGTGCGGACCTGCGTTCGGTGCAGAAAATGCTTGGCCATGCTGATATTGCCACGACCCAGATTTATACCCAGGTTGTCGGCGATCAGGCCAAAGAAGCAGCTGAGAAGCATCCGCTCGCACAAAAAGCGGTCGGCTAACCAAACCATTTGCATACCGCTGCCTGTTCCGGGGTATGTATGTGAATAAAATCGAAGAAGGACGCTTTCCCAACCGAAAGCGTCCTTTTTCTTTTCTGTTGTCTCCCGCTGTTTGGCACATAGATGAGATAAAACATCAGCCATCACGGCCGGCCCTATGCCCCGCACAAATAGCACTCTCCAAAGCCCTCCGGAAACCTTTGGCGGCAAACCCACCATCGCGATACGCGACTGAAGGTTGAAACCGTCCTGCTTTCTCTATTTATGCGGCCGGGCATTTGCCGCCCGCAGCATAGCCTGTACAAAAACCGCACGCCGGAGACACTATGAAAAAACATCCAGCATTCTTGAAAATTAGTTCTTTTTGGCTATACTGCGCCCTTCGACAGGCAGGCACGGCGGTTACTTCACCGCCAAGCCCCGCCACATCACTCATGGAAAGCACACATGGTCTATCATCTGGAATTTGAAAAACCGATCGTTGAAATGGAAACGAAAATCGCCGAATTGGGTCAAATGCCCAACAGCGGCGACATGCAGGAAGAAATCACCCGCATGCGTGAAAAATCCGAACGCATTTTAATCCAGACCTACTCCAAACTGGCGCCGGAACAAAAAGTGCAAGTGGCGCGCCACCCCGCACGCCCCCATTTCCTTGATTACGCCAAACGCCTGATACAGGATTTCACCCCGCTTGCCGGTGACCGTTATTTTGGTGAAGACGCGGCGTTGCTTGGCGGCCTGGGCCGTTTCCGCGGTCAGTCTGTTGTTGTTATGGGGCAGGAAAAAGGCCACGACACACAAACACGTATTCACCACAATTTCGGCATGACCAAGCCCGAAGGCTACCGCAAGGCACAGCGCCTGATGGCGATGGCGAGCCAGTTTAAACTGCCGATTATCACGCTGGTGGATACGGCTGGCGCGTTTCCCGGTATCGAAGCGGAAGAGCGCGGCCAATCCGAAGCCATCGCAAAATCAATTGAATCCTGCCTGCGCGCCGAAGTGCCCATCATTTCGACCATCATCGGCGAAGGCGGTTCGGGCGGCGCGATTGCCATTGCCACCGCAGACCGCGTGATGATGCTGGAACATTCGATCTATTCCGTCATTTCGCCCGAAGGCTGCGCATCCATCCTGTGGCGCAGCGCGGAATTCGCCAAAGACGCCGCGCGTTCCCTGCGTCTGACCGCGCAAGACCTGAAACAGCTGGGCATTATCGACACGATTATCGAAGAGCCCATGGGCGGTGCACACCGCGAACCCGAACGCACTATCGATGTAGTCGGTGATTATATCGAACGCGCGCTGGCGGAATTGAAACCGCTGGATGGCGCCACGCTTAAAACCCGCCGCCGCCAAAAGGGTTTGGAAATCGGACATACCGTTTATCGGACGGTATAATACTG
>JAVEWI010000168.1:0-4613 GCA_034004625.1 Bdellovibrionales bacterium | reverse complement strand
CTTGGCCACTATCCGTGCAAACCTGTTGCAGCTGAGTATCGACAGCAAATGGCGCGCTGTTTTGCCGGGTGATAAACTCGCCCCGCGCGCGCCTGAGAAAAAAAGCGATATGTCGGACATTCTCTGGCCTTCCTTGCGCCAGCAGCTGACCATGACCAACGCGCGCGTCATCAATGACCACGCGGTGGAAATGGGCAAATATGTCTGGGGCGGTTGCGATATGGTTCTGGGGCCGACAGACCCCATGCCTTTCCCGGCTTTCCTCGAGCGTATGTCCGAAGCGCGTATTCCTTTCCGCATGTCCTTCCTGCTCGAAGGCGGTGGTGTGCAGGGTATGGCGATGCAGCAGTTCCTGTCTTCCATCTTTGCGGTGACCAATGCCGAGAACAAGATGGTGAAAGACGCGCTCGAAGCGCTTAACGTGATTGCGCGCAGCGAACCGGTTGTCAAATTCCGCCTGTCTTTTGCGACATGGGCGCCGAAAGACGATCTGGAACTTTTGGAAGACCGTCTTTCCACCCTGACGCAGTCCGCCGAATCCTGGGGCTATGCGCAGGTATCGATGATCTCCGGCGATCCGCTGGATCAGGTCATGTCCTCTGCGCTGGGTATTCACTGCGCATCGACAGCCCCGCCGGCTGTTGCGCCGCTGTATGAAGTGATGAAGCTGATCCCGTGGCAGCGCGCGTCCAGCCCGTTTGAACAGGGCTCCATCCTGTTCCGTACGCCCGATGGCCGCGTCTGGCCCTATCAAACCGGTACCAACGTGACGACAACATGGTTCGACCTTGTTTTCGCCCAGCCCGGTGGCGGTAAATCGGTTTTGATGAATACGCTGAACCTTGGCACCTGCCTGACCGCCGGTGTGGCGAACCTGCCTTTCGTCGCCGTTATCGACATTGGCCCGTCTTCGGCGGGTCTGGTTTCGCTGTTGAAAGACGCCTTGCCGCCGCATCGCCGTCACGAAGTGACGTCGTACCGTCTGCAAATGACGTCGCAATTCGCGATCAACCCCTTTGACACCAAGCTGGGCATGCGTAGCCCGCAGGTTTCGGAGCGAAGCTTCCTGATCGAGCTTCTGACCCTGATCTGTACGCCGCCGGGCCAGCCCGATCCTTATGACGGTATTTCGCAGCTGTGCGGGATGGTCGTGGATGAAATGTACCGCTGGCGCGATGATACATCGGCTAACGCCGAACCGCGCCCCTATCTGCCGCGTATCGACCAGACGGTCGATGAAGCGATCCGCAACCATGATATTAAAATCCAGCCGGGCGCTTACTGGTGGGACATTGTTGACTTGCTGTTTGACAAAGGCCTGACCTACGAAGCCGCCATGGCGCAGCGTTATGCCATGCCGACGCTGGGTGATGCGATTGCCGCCGCCCGCCGCCCGCAGATCAGAAACCTGCTCGAAGAAACCTCCATCGGTTCATCGTCCGAGGGTGTGATCCATGCCTTTGAACGTATGATTACCTCCGGCGTGCGTGAATTCCCGATTTTGTCTTCGGTGACCAAATTCTCGCTGGCGGAAACGCGCGTCTGTGCGCTTGACCTTGCCGACGTTTGCCCGTCGGGTGATGCAACCTCTGACCGCCAGACGGCTGTTATGTACATGCTGGCGCGTCAGGCACTGGTAACGCCATGGTGGATTAACGAAGAAGCGCTGGCCCAAATGACGCCGAAATACCGCGCGTATCACGAAAGCCGCCTGCAGGATCTGGCCGAAGCGCCGAAACGTCTTTGCTATGACGAGTTCCACCGTACGTCCAAAACCAAATCCGTGCGCGCGCAGATCGTGCGTGACGTGCGCGAGGGCCGCAAGCGCGGGATCCAGATCATTCTGGCGTCCCAGATGCTGGACGACTTTGATGACGACATGGTGGATTTGGCAACCGGTGTTTGGGTATTGGGTGCGGCAATTTCCGACGCCGCGGTCGATGCCACGCAAAAACGTTTCGGTTTGACCGACACCGCACGCTGGGTCATGCGTAACAAGCTGACGGGCCCGAAAGCGGGCGGCGCACCGGCGCTGCTGGTTCTGGGTACTACCGATGGCCGTTATGAACAGCATTTGATCAATACGTTGGGCCCGATCGAACTTTGGGCTTTCTCGACCTCGGCCGAGGACGTGGCGATCCGTAACCGTCTTTATTCCCGCCTTGGCGCGGCGCAGGCGCGTAAGCTTCTCGGGGTTAACTTCCCCGGCGGTTCCGCGCGTAGCGAAATCCGCCGGCGTGTTGCCGCTTTGTCTGAAAAAGGCGACGTGGAAGCGGCCTCTCTCGGCGCGGTAATTGAAAAGATCGTGGACGAGTTGGTGGGCAGTACCAAGGTAAAACTGGAAGATATCGCCAATGATGCGGCGCCTGCTTCCGGCGAGGCTGCAAAACCAGCCGGCTAATCCGGCCCCGTTCTACAAAAAAACGCCGCAGTAATGCGGCGTTTTTTTTTGTATGTGTGTTTTGGGTATGCGGCATGGCTTGCCACTGGAATACCGGCAGGATGGGTTTACCGCCCGCCCGGCGGTTTCAAGGCGGGTTTTGAAATGCTGTGACGCGGCTCGTCCGCCGGCGGGTGGCCGCCCAGTTCGATCAGCTTGGCGCGCGCCTGTGTCAAAGCGGCGGGGCCGTAATCGTCAAAAGAAACTTCGGTTTTAAACGAATGATTACCGGCGGTATAAATCTCGCTTACACGGCGCGCGGCGAAATCGAAAATCACGCGCAGCTTGCCTTCGTCTTTCATGGGTTTGCGCTCTACCAGTGTGGAGGCATCCACGGCCTGATAACGGCCATATTCCCAATACATTTCACGCAGCAATTGGCGTGCGTTGTTATCTTCCAGATAACTGCGCGCATTTTCCTGCCAATGGTGCAGGTAAAAACTGCTGTCATCCATGCCGGCGCGGCAAAAGGCGCGGGCGATGTCTTCGCGGCCTTCGCGCAGCACATCCATAAACAAATGACCGCCGTTGTATGACGGCAGAACGCCCAGATTTAAAAGCGCTTCGCCTGTCTCCAGATTGCCGCTGTGATAAAGGCCTTCGGTCATGTCCCCCGGCTCGACCGCCCAGCGCAGGGCTTCGTTCAAATCCAGATGTACTTCGGCTTTGGCGGCGGCGGCGTGGATTTTGTGGATGTCATCGCCATTGCCCATCAGCGCCTTGGCGTTCAAAACATCTTCCCAATCGATCATTTCCTGACGCGCGCCCGCGATCAGCGTGTTGGTATCGACCTGTCCCAGAATGTAATATTTTCCCGCAGTCTCCCATCCTTCGTTATCGAGGCGTTCGGCATAGGACGGCACGATTTCCTGCAAGCTATCGTGCAAATCGGTGATGGTATCGTCTTCTTCGTCATCGTAGGCGGGCAGGGTTTGCAAAAAATCGCCAAAGCGTTTGAATTTATCGCCAACTTCTACGGCGGCTTTATTCCAGTTTTCTTTGCCTTCGGTGTTTTCAAAAATCGCATCGTCCATGTCATCGGCATGCGGAATGCGGGAAAGGGATGTGCTCATGATGCGGGCCCTTCTGCGGGTTTGCGTTTTAATCCCTGCGGCACGGCAAGCGGCTTGCCCGTGGCGCGCAGCATATCAGGCACGCTGCCGCCCAGCGATTTCAACGCATCGCGCGCATCGCCGAGCATGGATGTGTTGTATTCCGCGAAGTCATAGGATTTCATGACAGGTGTCGTATTGGCGGCTTCGTATATTTCATGCACGCGCTGGGCGCGGAAATTGAAAATGGTGCGGAACAGTGAAACGCCATTCAAATCGCCCATCACTTGGGTTTGCACCAAAGTTTCTTCGCCATTTTTCGCCGTGAATGTCCGGCCCGGCAACAGCGGCAAAACGCGCTTATACAGGTCACTTTTGGATCCTGCATCGTGCAGGGTGGTCATGATGGTGTCATAGTTTGCGCCGTGGTCGATAAAAATTTTAACGGCATCTGCATTCAAATACTGCATGGCTTTGACCAGCCATTTGCCGTCTTCGTAATTCGGGTCAGCGCCCCATTCCATCAATTGTTTTAAAACGGGGGCTTCGATTTTATTGCGCGTATGGCCGATCAAGGTATAGGGATGGGAAATCCATGTCAGTGTGGAATTAAAACCGGGTTTACGGTCTGGATTTGTTTCATGCGTATCAATTGCGGTTTTGATTTTACGCAGGGCATCGACATTGCCAAAAAACGCGGCGCCGGTCATGGCCGTCCACCACGGGATCAATCCCGCGCGCGCGGCCAAAATAGTTTTAGCTGCATCGCCGGTGCCAAAGGTGTAAACGCGGCGGTTATTGTCCCAGTCTTTTTCGCCCAGTTTGGCAAAAGCATCGGATACTTCGGCGGGGATAACGACATTGCCTTTGTCGTCTTCGGACAGCTGTTTAAACAGCTCCTGCACATGTTGGCGGGTTTGCCGCCATCTGAGTTCTGTTTCGGTGATCTCGGTCATGCGTGATTCTTTTGCCAGATTTTACTGAGGCGTCAGATTATGCAAAAACGACCGTACTGTCAATGCCGGATTAAGCCCCTATCGCATTGATTCTAATTCTGAAATTCTATTTTTATCCGGGCCCTACCGGTTTGGGCCCCAGCGGTTCGGCCGCGGCGGGGCTTT
>JAVEWI010000167.1:0-4640 GCA_034004625.1 Bdellovibrionales bacterium | reverse complement strand
CCGCGTCTTATTTCATGACCTATGCCGCACTGTTTTCCGCCGCGCAGGATAAAAAACAGTTGCAGGAATTGATCGGCGGCATGCGCGAATTGGGCCAGCCGCCTGCGGGCAGCCCGCTTTTGTCCGGATATGGTTCTGGGTATATGGCCGGCGCATCCATGACGGCGCTGGAAAAAGTATTCTTCCGCACCCTGCCCGATGCTGAACAGCAGGCTTTGCACTTGATGGATAAAACCGTGCAGCGTCTGCCGCATTTGACCGAAACGGAATTTCAAAAATTCCGCGGCGCTGCGAAAGATGCTTTGCTGTCCATTTACATGACAGATCCGGATGATCTGCAATATTCGAACCGCAGTTTGCATGTACGCCGCGCGGTGACGGTGGCGGCAACTGCCGATGTGCCGGATATCCGCGCCGCATTTGCCAAGGCCGCCATGAAAATCAAACCGGCTTTCGCCCCCGCCCCGCCCAAACCGCCGCGGGTTTAAATCTTATATCAGGATAATGCTTACGGGCTTTGCTGCGTGATGCCGCGCAGGAAAACGCCGTCCGGCCCCTGCCAATCCATATCCAGCGGCGGAAACGGCGTAAATCCAATGCTGGTGCGCGGGGCGAAGGTGATGGATTTGCACAGGATTGCATCCGGCTCCGCTTTATCAGCATCCGGTGGATGCGACACAATATCGGCAACAGAACAGGCATTCGTGGCCGCCGCATCCAGACGGAAAGTATAAGACGGCGTTTTGATGAGTTGCAGGTCTTGCTGGCGATAGGCAAAAACCACGCGTACCATTTTGTGGATCATTTCCGGCGTGCGGAACATGGGAAAAGTATTCTCCATGCGGTCAAACGTCACATCATGGCCGCAAGTGTTTTCAATCCACAGGGTTTGAATGGCAGGCGATCCTTCTTCGGACACTTCTGCCTTGGAAAAACTTTCGCTGGATGCGCCAAGGGCGAGACAATCGGGTTTGTAGTGCAAAACCTCAAACCCTGTTACCTTGGGCAGATATATGCGTGCGGCGGCGGTTCCTGCGCCGATCAAAACGCCCAGTGCGGCAATTGTCATCAAGCGCCGTGCAAATCCGCTTATCATCATGCCGTTTCTTTGAACAATTCGCGCCCGATCAACATGCGGCGGATTTCCGATGTGCCCGCGCCGATTTCATACAGCTTGGCATCGCGCAGCAAACGGCCCGTGGGATAATCGTTGATATACCCGTTACCGCCCAATGTCTGGATGGCTTCAAGCGCCATCCATGTGGCTTTTTCGGCTGCGTACAAAATGGCGCCGGCCGCGTCTTTGCGCGTGATCTCTTTGCGGTCGCAGGCCTTGCCCACGGCATAGACATAGGCGCGGGCCGTGTTCAGCGCCACATACATATCGGCCATTTTGCCCTGCATCAGCTGGAATTCGCCAATGCTCTGGCCGAATTGTTTGCGCTCATGCACATAGGGAATCACGATGTCCATGCAGGCCTGCATAATGCCAATCGGCCCTGCGGCCAAAACGGCGCGTTCGTAATCAAGCCCGCTCATCAATACATGCGCACCTTTGCCGACGCTGCCCAGCACGTTTTCTTCGGGTACTTCACAATCTTCAAATACCAGTTCGCAGGTATTGGATCCGCGCATGCCCAGCTTGTCCAGTTTTTGCGCGGTTGAAAAACCTTTGAATGTTTTTTCAACGATGAATGCGGTCATGCCTTTGGACCCTGCGGCGGGGTCTGTTTTGGCGTAAACAACCAATGTATCGGCATCAGGGCCGTTGGTGATCCACATTTTATTGCCGTTCAGGATATAACGGTCGCCTTTTTTATCGGCGCGCAGTTTCATGGATACAACGTCTGACCCCGCGCCCGGTTCGCTCATGGCCAATGCGCCGATGGTGCGGCCCGCGCATAAATCGGGCAGATATTTTTTCTTTTGCGCTTCGGTGCCGTTCAAACGCAATTGGTTGACGCAGAGGTTGGAAAACGCGCCGTAGGAAAGCCCGATAGACGCCGATGCGCGGGAGATTTCTTCCATCGCAATAATATGTTCGCAATATCCAAGGCCCGAACCGCCGTATTCTTCTTCGACCGTAATGCCAAGCAGGCCAAGCTTGCCAAATTCCGGCCACAGGCCGTTCGGGAATTCGTTGCTGCGGTCGACGGCGGCGGCGATGGGCGCGATATTGTCCTGCGCAAATCCGCGCACGGTTTCGCGGATCATGTCGGCGTTTTCGCCCATGTCAAATTTCAAAGACGGATAATCCTGCGCCTTGGGCACATAGCTTTCTACGTGAAGGGAATCGGCGGGAGATGCAGGGGACATGCTATTTGCTTTCATGATGACAATGATCCGTTTGGCTCCGTTTGAAAAAACGCAGCACAGCATAGCGAAAACAAAGCGGCTTGGCGACCCTGCTGCACGTGTTATGGAACGGTTTATGACGGGCGGCGGATATTGCGGCGCAGCGTGCAGCTGTGCAGCGTGACCGGTTTGGGCAGGCCTTTGGTAATCGTGGCGATTTCTATTTCCAACTGCGCCTGATGTGCTTTGCGGACGGCGGTTTCGGCGGCGCCGGCCACGGGGCGGATGTCTGCAGCCAGACTTTCATATCCCAAAAACGTTGCCAATTCGCGCGGGCTTTGGCCCTGGGTATTGGTCAGGGCGGGATTGGCGCCGCTGTCCAGCAGCAACCGCACGCAATCAAGCGCACACCAGCCCACAGCCACGTGCAGGGCGGTCCAGCCATCATCATCGCGGGCATTGAGCAGCTGCGGTAAAAAAGCCGCATGGTTTTCCAGCGTCCGGCGCAGGGCATCGGCATCGTCTGTGCAGCAGGCTTCTATGACGGCGTCACAGGCCTCCGCCACTTCGCGGCGGCGCGCGGCGGGGATTTCGGGGCGCGGCGGCTTTTTCGAAAACGAATCGTTGGCGTGGTTTCGTAATGTGGGCATATGCGGGATTTCCTCAACCCGATAAGCCTAACAGCCGCCTGTATTATGTCCAGAAATTTTTGCGGCACTGCAAAAAAACGTAAGTATTGCAGGCCAAATGGATTAGAGCAGGAAAACAGTCGCCAGACCCAAAAAGGCAAAAAACCCGATCACATCCGTCATCATGGTCAGAAAAATACCGGCCGCTGGTGCGGGGTCTATTTTCATACGGGTCAGGGTGATGGGCACAAAGGCGCCAAAAAATCCCGCGATCAACAGGTTAATCATCAGGGCCGATGCAATGACTGCGCCCAGGAAAATACTTGAAAACCACCATGCAACCAGAAGCCCCAGCAGCAGGGCAAAGAAAACCCCGTTCAACATGCCGACGATGCATTCCTTGCCAATCACGCGCCATGCGTTGGCGGCGGAAAGTTCTTTGGTCGCCAGCGCGCGCACGGCAACGGTCAATGTCTGGGTGCCGGCATTGCCGCCCATGGATGCGACAATGGGCATCAAAACCGCCAGCGCGACGACTTTTTCAATGGATGCTTCGAACAGACTGATGACGCTGGCCGACACGAAAGCGGTAATCAGGTTGACCAAAAGCCATGTCGAGCGTGACCGTGCGGTCGCAAAGCTTGAACTGTAAATATCCGAATCCGTCACACCACCCATGCTCAGCAGATCTTCTTCCGCCTCCGCATCGATAACGTCCACGATGTCGTCAACGGTGATGACGCCAATCAAACGCGCCGCGTCATCCACGACCGGCGCGGACAAAAGGTCTTTGCGGCGGAAGATTTGCGCCACTTGTTCCTGGTCCATGGTGACGGGCACTTTGACGCGGTTGTCATCCATGATGGATTCCATTTTCACGCTGCGCTGGGTGCATAGAACATCGCTTAGCGTGACAGACCCGATGTATTTGTGCATCGGGTCGACAATGAAAATGTCGTAAAATTTATCAGGCAATGATTCAGATGCGGCGCGCAGGTAATCTGCGGTTTTGCCCACCGTCCAAAACTGCGGTATCGCCACAAATTCACGCTGCATCAGACGGCCCGCGGATTCTTCGGGGAAGTTCAAGCCTTCTTCGACCACGGCGCGGACTTTGCGCGACAGGTGGCGCATGATTTCGCTGCGGCGGGTTTCGTCCAGCTCGTCAATCAGGTGGATGGCGTCGTCCGATTCCAGCTCCCCCACGATCGCCGCGATATGCGGGCCGGACATATTGCCGAACAGATCGTTCAGGATTTCATAGCTGAGATAGGAAAAAGTTTCGGATTCCAGCTCGTCTTCAAGAATATCGACAAGGCGGTGGCGCAGCGGGCCGACTTTGGTCAAAAGCTCCGCCGCATCCGGCGCGTTCAGCGCCGCGCATTTTTCGCGGATGTCGGCGGCGCTGTCTTCTTCGAGCAAGTGGACGATGTCGCGGATAAAATCATCCGACAGGCCGAGCTGTTGTTCCGCCGCCACATCTGCGGCGGTCACATCAACGGTTTCATCCGTGAACAGCTCGGCGTCTTTTTGCTCCATCGGCCCTCCGGCTTACTTTCAGGCGCGTTTACGTTTGGCAGGTTTCGCTGCTTTTTTCGCGGGCTTGGCTTTGGCTGCTGCTTTCGCGGCAGGTTTTGCTTTCGCCTTTGCTTTGGTTTTCGCTGTGGTCTTTACTGCCGGCTTTGCTGCAGCCTTTGTTTTCGCGGGCTTCGCTTT
>JAVEWI010000166.1:0-4677 GCA_034004625.1 Bdellovibrionales bacterium | reverse complement strand
GCCTTTGCGGTGGAGCCTGCCGGGCAAGCGCGTGCTGTTTTTGCCGGCGGCTGTTTTTGGTGCATGGAATCGGAATTTGACAGTGAAAAGGGCGTTGTCTCGGTGACCTCCGGCTATATGGGCGGCACGGCGGAAACGGCGACATATAAACAAGTGTCTACCGGCCGCACCGATCATATCGAAGTGGTCGAGGTTGTTTATGACCCCGCCGTGGTTTCTTACGGCCGGCTTTTGGATATTTACTGGCAAAACGTGGACCCTTTCGATGCCGAGGGGCAGTTTTGCGACAAGGGCAGCCAATATGCCGCGGGCATTTTTTATTTCGATGACGCGCAAAAAGAAACCGCCGGGCAATCAGTACGCGGGGTGGAAGAAAAACTGGGCGCGGCGGTGGCCGTATTCCTGCGCCCCGCCATGACGTTTTATGCGGCGGAAGACTACCATCAGGAATATTACAAAAAGAACGAAGCGGCTTATAAAGCCTATCGCAGCGGTTGCGGACGCGACAAAAAACTGCAAAAAATCTGGGGCGGTAAAACGCAGGAATAAGGCGCCAATAACAGGGATATAAAAATGGAAACAGCAAAACCCGAAACCATCACATGGCAGGACTTTATGAAAGTCGGCCTGCATTTCGGCACCATCGTGCAGGCAGAGGTTTTTGCCGAAGCGCGCAAGCCTGCCTATAAACTGATGATCGATTTCGGCCCCGATATTGGCCTGCGCAAATCGTCTTCGCAAATTACGGTGCGGTATAGGCCGGAAGAGTTGATCGGGCGGCAGGTGCTCTGCGTGGTGAATTTCCCGCCTAAACAGATTGGCCCCCTGATGTCCGAAGTTTTGACAACAGGCGTGGATGATGCCGAAGGTCATACCGTACTGGTTTTTGCCGATGGCAAGGTGGAAAACGGGGCGCGGCTGCTATAATTTTGCTGTTTCTGCCTGTTTTTAAAGGAAAAACAAATTTTTATGGCAGCGCAGGATGTCGCGGCGTCATTTCGTGTTATAATATGAAGATACCATTTCAAGGAGGTGTGCGATGACCGCGCGTTTTATTCGTCTGTGTTCTGTGATTGGCCTTGCGGCGCTGATGGGCGCGGCGACCCCTGCCGCTGCACAGCATACGCTGGAACAACAGCCCACATCCCCGGTTTATTCCGGCGTGTCGAATATGTTTTCAAAAGAGACCAAGGAGCGTCCGCAAACGCGCGAAGAATACCGTGCCGCACGCGAAGCGCGCAAAGCTGCCGAAAATCAGGCTGGCCCGCCGCTGCCCAAAGACGTTTTTTACGATCAGGATACCCAGCAATGGAAACGTATCGCGAGCGGCCGTTCGGGCGGCAAATATGTAACGGCAACCACATGCTATGACATTACATTGCAAACGGAAACCACGCGTGTGATGCGCCCTGTGGCCTGCAAATTGCCTGTTAAAAAATAACGGCAGGTTTCCTGCCAAAAATGAAAGACAGGATTTGATTTTGTAAAAAAAACACAGCTTCGGCTGTGTTTTTTTATGCCTGTTTTTTGCGTTTCTTTCGGGCTATATTCCGGCGCAATATAAAAGCACATCCGAAAGGCATCCTCTCATGCAAAACGCTTCCCTTGCCGCGGATGCGGCGCAAGCCTCGCAATGGCAAAAGCTGTTCGAACAAAAAGCCCGCGCATTATATCCGTCGTCTGACCCTTCGCACGACATTCTGCATATCCGCCGCGTTGTTGCTTCTGCCCTGAAACTGGCGGCGGAAGAGGGCGCAGACCCCGCCATTGTTATGCCCGCCGCGTGGTTTCATGACTGCGTGACAGTGGCGAAAAACGATCCGCGCCGGTCGATGGCGTCGCGCCTTTCCGCCGATGCTGCCGTGGAAATGCTCGCGGAGATGGGATATCCCGCAGAATATTTTGATGCCATTCGCCATGCGATTGCCGCCCATAGCTACAGCGCCGCGATTACGCCCGAAACGGTGGAGGCAAAAGTGGTGCAGGATGCCGACCGTCTGGACGGGCTGGGCGCGATTGGCATTGCGCGCTGTTTTACAGTCGGCGCCCTGCTGGGCCGTCCGTTTTATGTGGAGGGGGATGTTCTGGCCAAAAACCGCCCGCTCGATGACACCACGCAAACCATCGACCATTTTTTTGTCAAACTGTTCAAAACGGTTGAAACCCTGCAAACGGCGGCAGGCCGTGCCGAAGGCGCACGCCGCGCGGATTTCATGCGTGACTATCTGGCGCGATTTGTGGAAGAAACAGGGGAAGAGGCTTGATTTAAAGCGCTTCCCGCGCATAGTATCGCAGCAGATTAATCGTTTTTATTCCCATTCCGGAGAAACCGCAGATGAAAAACCTGATCAAATTTATTGTGCTGGCGCTGGTGGCCTTTGCCCTGGGCGCGACGCTCGCCTGGTTTCAGGGGCGTCAGGGCACGCATGCACCCGCAGGGGACGCAGCCGCAATTGAACAGCCGCTCGACATCCGCGCGGCCATCGTAGGCGACAAAACGCCGCCCGCTAATACGATCGAAGGCGCGCCGTCCATGCCGGATATGACCGAAGCTGCCGAAGCCGCGGACGTTTCCGAAGGCGCAGCAGAAGAAGCCGCAACCGAAGCCGCCGCAGCGCCGGAAGGCCAGAAAGTGGCAGGCTCCAGCGTTGGCGGCTCTTTCACCATGGTTGATCACAACGGTGCGGATGTGACTGAAAAATCATGGCCGGGCAAGAAAAAACTGGTTTTCTTCGGCTTTACCCATTGCCCCGACATTTGCCCCGCGGCATTGGATAAAATGGGCGCGGCGCTGGCGGCGCTGGGCGATGAGGCTGCGAAACTGCAACCGATTTTTGTCACAACCGACCCCGCGCGCGATACGCCGGAACGCCTGAAAGAATATCTGGTGGACTACGACAGCCGCCTGACCGGCCTGACGGGCAGCGACGCGCAGGTGGAACACATCAAGAGCATTTACAAAGTCTATGCCGCAAAGGCAGAGGGCGGCGATGCCAATAACTATCTGATGGATCATTCCGGCTATGTATATCTGATGTCCGAAAATGACGAACTTCTGGAAATTTTCGGCAGCGATAGCACGGCAGAGGTGATTGTGCAAAAAACCACGCCGCACCTGAAGTAACTTTAATATTACGAAAAACAAAACCGCCCGTACCTTTGGTGCGGGCGGTTTTGTTTTGCCTGATTTTTCAGCAGGTTTTTACGCATTTGTGCCAGCGGCAGGTTTTTGTCGCGTTTTTTCAGGATTGGCGCGGGATTCAGTTGCATCGGCGGGGCGAGTCATGTTAAATCCCCGCACGAAGACGTAGATATATACCGCACACGCGTGAAAACGTGATTTATGAAAGGGGTTGACAGTGGCTTCCCGTACAGGAAACCAGGACACCGCAAAACGTTACGCCACCGCCTTCTTTGCGCTGGCGCAAGAACGCTCGCAGATCGATGTGATCGGTCGCGACATGCACACGCTGAACGCGCTGCTCGAAACCGGTGGCGATGTTCTTTCCTTCATGCATAACCCGACGCTGCGCCGCGAAGTGCAGGCAGAAGCGCTCAAGGCGCTGGCCGCGCATCTGAAACTCGCGCCGGAAACCACGCAATTTCTGGGCACGCTGGCGCTGAAACGCCGCCTTGAAATCCTGCCGCTGGTGGTCGCCGCCGTGCAGGACATGATTGCCGCCCATAACGGCGAAATCACGGCCGAAGTCACCGCCGCACAGGCGCTGGAACAGGGGCAGGTCGACCGTATCGCCGCCAACCTGAAAACGGCTCTGGGCGCTGATGTTATCGTCAAATTGCGTGTTGATCCTTCGATCATGGGTGGCCTTGTCATCCGTGTGGGCTCCCGCCTGATCGACAGCTCTGTCAAAACCAAGCTTGAGCGCCTGCACCGCGCGCTCAAAAGCAGCAACAACACATCCGATCAAAAGAAAATGAAAGAGGTAGCGTAACCATGGAAATCCGCGCAGCTGAAATCTCCTCCATCCTGAAAAGCCAGATCGAAAAATTTGGCGCCGAGGCAGATGTTGCCGAAGTCGGCCAAGTCGTTTCCGTTGGTGACGGCGTTGCCCGCGTTTACGGCCTCGACAATGTTAAAGCCGGCGAGATGGTTGAATTCTCGAACGGCATCAAAGGTATGGCGCTGAACCTGGAAACCGACAACGTCGGTGTGGTTATTTTCGGTGACGACCGCGACATTAAAGAAGGCGACATCGTGCGCCAGACCGGCGAAATCGTATCCGTTCCCGTGGGCAAAGGCCTGCTGGGCCGCGTGGTCGATGGCCTTGGCAACCCGATCGATGGCAAAGGTCCGATCAAATCCGAAGAAACCCGCCGCGTGGACGTGAAAGCGCCCGGCATTATTGCCCGTAAATCGGTACATGAACCGATGCAGACCGGCATCAAGGCGCTGGATGCGCTGGTACCCGTGGGCCGTGGCCAGCGCGAGCTGATCATCGGTGACCGCCAGACTGGTAAAACCGCTATCGCCATCGACACCATCCTGAACCAGAAAGAAATCAACAAAGGCAGCGACGAATCCAAAAAGCTGTACTGCGTTTATGTTGCCGTGGGCCAAAAACGCTCCACCGTTGCGCAGCTGGTTAAAACGCTGGAAGAAAACGGCGCGCTGGAATATTCCATCGTTGTTGCCGCAACCGCGATGGAATATTCCAG
>JAVEWI010000165.1:0-4699 GCA_034004625.1 Bdellovibrionales bacterium | reverse complement strand
CCACCAGCACGCGCCATCAACATGGATGACGGTAAAATCATGGCAACCGTCAGCAAATTCACATAGCCAATAGTCCACGGAGGTATTTCCTTACTGTCGACAATCCCCGTGACCATATAACTGATAATCCCCGGAACGGCGACCGCAACGCCCAGCGCCGCGCCCGTCCCCACCGCGCGCGGCATGGGCAAACCCATATAGGTCATCAAAGGCACGGTCAAAATCGCACCGCCCACCCCAAGCATGGCGGAAACAATGCCGATAAATCCGGCGATGGCTTTTTGCACTTTATCTGTCAGCCAGCGCAAAGGCTTCACTTCGGCACGGTCACGGGAAAACGCCATGTAAAAAGCGATCAGCAGCGTCATGCAGGCGAAGATTTCTTTCAAAACCGCGCTTTTGATAAAAGACGCCACAACCGCGCCCAAAATAACCCCGATCACAATCGCAGGGCCCCAGCCGCGCAGAATGGCCGTATCAATCCCGCCGCGTTTATAATGGCTGAAAGCAGACACGCTGCCCGTCGCCGCGACAACGGCAAGGGAGGAACCAATGGCGATATGCATCGCATGTTCTTCGGAAAAACCGAGGGAAGAGAGAGAGAAAAACAGCGCTGGCACAAAAATAATGCCGCCGCCCACGCCCAAAAGCCCTGACAGAAAACCGCCCACACAACCGATTGCAAGCAAGAGCAAAATCAGTTCAGCGGGGATCATTGAGGTATCTGCCATGATGCTTTCTACTAGGGACGGATGTTTTTCGTAACTATGTCACGAGTCGCTTAAAACTATACGACTTCCTTCCCGCGTAAACAACACCGGCAAGCCTAATTTTTACGCAGCAGTGCGATGTTTTCACCGCGCTTTGGCTAAAACCTTCACGCCGCCATTTTGTAATCAAGCCCAACATCAAAATTCGGCGCGCTATGCGTAATGGCGCCGGACGAAATCAGATCAACCCCCGCCGCGGCAATGTCGGGGATACGCGCGAGCGTGACGCCGCCCGATGCCTCGACCACCGCACGCCCCGCCACCATATCAACCGCCGTTTTCATCTGATCCGGCGTCATGTTGTCGAGCATCACAATATCAACGCCTTCTTCCAATACCTCGGCCAGTTGTTCCAGCGTATCGACCTCGACCTCGATCTTCACGGTATGGCCGATATGGGTTTTGGCACCGCGAATGGCCGCACGTACACCGCCCGCCATGGCGATATGATTGTCTTTAATCAAAACCGCGTCATCAAGGCCGTAGCGGTGCGGAATACCGCCGCCAATCATGGCCGCGTATTTTTGCACGGCGCGCAGGCCCGGCAGGGTTTTGCGCGTGGCGGCAATCTTGGCTTTGTGATTGCCCACGGCACGCACCATTTTCAGGGTCAAGGTTGCCACGCCCGACATATGCCCCATGAAATTCAGCGCCACACGCTCCGCCATCAAAATCGACCGTGCGCGGCCTTCGACCTTCATCACTTCATCGCCTTTTTTGACATCGGCGCCTTCGCGGATCAAACGGGTGATAATCAGGCTCGGGTCCACCATGCGGAATGCCGCTTCGGCTATATCCATGCCGGCGATGCGGCCTTCTTCACGCGCGGCAATCACGACAACGGCGCGGGCAGATTCGGGCACCGTGCTGTCGCTGGTAATATCGCCCGCACGGCCCAGATCTTCGGCCAAGGCCATACGCACCAAGGGTTCAATCACAAAAGAAGACAGGGGGGCTACACTGGTCATGCGACTTTCTCCGACTGCGAAATAACGGCGGCGGGTACAGCGATCAGGCTGGCCGCAACCGCTTCGGTTTCTTTCATCGTAACAAAACTGCGTTTTTGCAGGGCTTTTACCGCCTGCGGATAATCCGCGCGGCAATGGCCACCACGGCTTTCGCGGCGCATCAGGGCCGATACGGCAATCATGCGGCAGAGCAGCGCCATATCCGCCGTGCGGGCATCGCGGTTTTCCGCCGCAGCACCAAGGCGGGCAAAATCACGGATAGCCGCAATCAAACCGTTTTCGTGGCGGATGACGCCTACCAGATCGCTCATGATCTGGCGCAGCATGTCACGCTCCACCACCGGCTCTTTCGCCAGCGGCAACAGGTCAATCCCTGTCAGATCCGCACGCGGCGCGGCGGTTTTATGTGCCAAGGCCTGCGCGATATCTTCGGCGGCGCGCGCGCCCATCACGATGGCTTCCATCAACGAATTGCTGGCCAGACGGTTCGCGCCATGCAAACCGGTTGCCGCACATTCGCCCGCCGCCCACAAACCATCCAGACTGCTGCGGCCTTGCAAATCCGTTGCGATACCGCCCATGTGGTAATGCACGGCAGGCATGACGGGGATCAAGTCGCGCTGCGGGTTCAGCCCAGCGCGCGCCGCCGCCGAAATCAAGGCAGGGAAATGCGCCGTGTCGATATGGCGGCAGTCCAGATAAACTTTTTGGCCTTTTTGCATTTGCGCGAAAATGCCGCGGCTGACCACATCGCGCGGGGCCAATTCGCCGGCTTCATGATAATCCAGCATAAAACGCTGGCCACGGCTGTTCAGCAAATAGGCACCTTCACCGCGCAGGGCTTCGGTCGCCAGGGGCGCGGGGTCTTCACCAATATCAAGCGCGGTCGGGTGGAATTGCACAAATTCCAGATCGGACAAAACCGCGCCCGCACGCGCCGCCATGGCAACGCCGCGGCCGATGGCATGCAGCGGGTTAGTCGTGGCCGCAAACAAACCGCCCACACCGCCTGTCGCCAGCAAAACAGCCCGCGCCACATAGGCAACCGCCGCATTATCCGCCGTGCGGCGTGCCAGAACACCGCTGACCGCGCCCATGCGGCCGCCGTGTTCGCGCAGCAAACGCTCGGCCGATACACCGGCGACAAATTCAATTTCCGGCGTTTGCGCAACGGCCGCACTCAGCGCGCGCATCAATTCAGCGCCGAAACCATCTGCGGCAGCAGCCTTCAGCACGCGGCGGCAGGCATGGCAGGCTTCGCGGTTCAGGCGGAAAGCACCGTTTTCATCCCGTTCAAACCGCACGCCATAGGCGGCGAGGGTTTCGATGTAAGCAGGCGCCGCTTCGACCAGCGTTTTTACCGCGGCCATATCGGCAGTGCCTGCGGCGGCTTTCAGCGTATCGGCGATATGGCTGGCGGTGGTGTCTTCGGGTGCGACAACGGCGGCAATACCGCCCTGCGCCCATGCGCTGGCGCATACACCGCCCAGCGGTTTTTCGCTCAGAACCAGAATGCGCATTTGACGCGTTTTTGTTTTTTGTGCCGCCGCCAAGGTCAGCGCGGCAAAAAGCCCCGCCGCGCCGGAGCCGACGATAACCACATCAGCTGTTTCGGGGGCTGTTTCGGTGATGATTTGTTTTTTGGTTTCTTTTGTCATGGTTCACATCCCTCCGGCGGTGCCGGAAAAATATCCGTTTTTAAAAATCAGATTTTTACAGCCAGCATCCGTTCAACCGCTTCGCGTGCCCGCGCCGCAATGGCCGCATCCACATGGACTTCGGTTGTGCGGGTTTGCAGGCTTTTCAAAATTGCCGGCAATGTGATGCGCTGCATATGCGGGCACAGGTTGCAAGGACGCACGAATTGTACATCCGGATTGCTGGCCTGCAAGTTGTCAGACATGGAACATTCGGTAATCAGCACAACCTTGCGCGGTTTTTTGTCGGTCACGTAATCCGCCATGGCCTTGGTCGATCCGGCGAAATCGCATTCGTCGATGACTTCGGGCGGGCATTCGGGGTGGCCGAGAACAACCGCATCCGGCCATGCCTTGCGCATTTTTTTGATATCGTTCGGGGTGAATTTTTCGTGTACTTCGCAGGCGCCTTCCCATGTCAGGATTTTCTTTTTGGTCTGTTTGGCGATATTGCGTGCCAGATATTTGTCGGGGATCATCAGCACCTGATCCTGCGGCAGGCTTTCGACAATTTTCAGCGCGTTCGAAGACGTGCAGCAAATGTCGGATTCCGCTTTGACATCGGCCGATGTATTCACATAGGTCACGATGGGCGTATCCGGATATTTTTCGCGCAGCAAGCGCACATCCGCACCGGTGATGGAAGATGCAAGCGAGCAACCCGCGCGCATATCGGGGATCAGCACGGTTTTTTCGGGGCTGAGAATTTTGGATGTTTCCGCCATGAAATGCACACCGGCCTGCACGATAAGATCGGAGTCTGTTTTGGCCGCTTGCTGCGCCAGTTGCAGGCTGTCGCCCGCGAAATCGGACACACAATGGAAAATTTCCGGCGTCATATAGTTATGCGCCAAAATAACAGCGCCCATTTCACGCTTCAGACGATTGATTTCAAGGATGTAGGGGGCATGGACGCTCCAATCCAGTTCGTTCACCACATTCTTCACACGTTCGTACAGCGGCGCGGCTTCGCGCTGCATGCCGGGGGTGAAGGCCAGATCAATTTCGGGGCGGATGATGGTGTCGAACATATGCTTTCTCCTGTGGACGCCGTTTTTTTGTTTTTGGACGTTTTGCTCTCTATGAGTATTTTATATACTCTATTAGAGCATAAGTAAAGTGCTTTATCAACAAAATGAGTATAATGTTTTTATCAATAAAATCAGCGAATTATGTCCCGCGCCCTGCCCGTTTCAGGCTGGCTTGACGCGCGCAAAACGAGAATCACCCTCCGCTTGCGCCCTGCCACGATGTTTTCAGTTTT
>JAVEWI010000164.1:0-4737 GCA_034004625.1 Bdellovibrionales bacterium | reverse complement strand
CGATTACGAATTTGAATATGGCGAAACGAATACAACAGGTATCCCGCGCGAAGACCTGCCCGCAGGCAAAGCTCCGATCGCCCCCACAGCCGCGCCCGATATCCGCAGCAATATGGACGATGACGCCTATGCCGCCATGGTCACCCGCGCCAAAGAACACATCCGCAAGGGCGATGTATTCGAAGTCGTCCTGAGCCGTATTTTTACCGCCCCCTGCGCCCAGCCGCCGTCACAATTGTTTCACAATATCCGCCGCATCAATCCATCGCCTTATGAATTTCTGATGCAAATGGGGGATGAGCAATTGGTCGGGGCATCGCCCGAAATGTTCGTGCGCGTGGATGGCCGCCGCATTGAAAGCTGCCCCATTTCCGGCACCGCCCGCCGCAGCCGCACCCCCGGCGATGCCGCCGTGATCGAAGATGCGGAAATTTTGCGCGGCCTTCTCAATTCCGCCAAAGACGCGGCAGAACTCACCATGTGCACGGACGTTGACCGCAATGACAAGGCGCGGATTTGCATGCCCGGATCTACCCGCCTGCTCGCGCGGCGGCAAATTGAAACCTATGCCGGATTGTTCCATACCGTTGACCATGTCGAAGGACACATGCGCGCAGGTTTTGACGGCATTGACGGTTTCCTGTCCCATATGTGGGCCGTCACGTTGACCGGCGCGCCCAAAAACGAAGCCGCCAAAATTATCGAAGCGCAAGAACCCGCCGCCCGCCGTTTTTACGGTGCTGCTGTGGGCGCATTGCATATGAACGGCGATGTCAATACCGGCATCACCATCCGCACCCTGCATATCAAAAACGGCACCGCGCATTACCAGTCCGGCGCCAGCATTGTGTATGATTCCATCCCCGCAGAAGAAGCGGCGGAGACCCATACCAAAGCGCAATCTTTCCGCCGCATCCTGTCCGGCGATATCGCCGCGCCCGCACCGCGCCCCACGCGCCGCACGGGCGAAGGCAAAACCGTTGTGCTGATTGATAACGAAGATTCTTTCGTCCTCACCATCGCCGATTATATCCGCCAGACGGGGGCGGAGGCCGTGACATACCGCCACGGCACGCCGCTTGAAACCATTTTGGCGCATAAACCACATCTGGTTTTACATTCGCCCGGCCCCGGTATCCCTGCACAATTCAAAGTGCCCGAAACCATCCGCGCCCTGACCGACCACGGCGTGCCGCAATTCGGCGTTTGTCTGGGGCTGCAGGGGATGTTCGAAGCTTTCGGCGGTACGCTTGGTTATCTGGATACCCCGCGCCATGGCAAAACATGGACGCTGTCAACCGCGCAGCACGCGCTGTTTAATGACATGCCCGCGTCCCCTGTTGTGGGCGCTTATCATTCGCTTTATGGCCTGCGGGATACCTTGCCCGCCGATCTTGATATTATTGCGGAAAATGAAAACGGCATTATCATGGCGATCGCCCATAAAACCAAACCGCTCTGGGCGGTGCAATTCCATCCGGAATCCGTTTTGTCGATGCAGGGATATGCAGGACATAAAATGATTGAAAACGTGATGCAATATCTGGCGGCGCAAGCATGACGGTATCTTTTACCCAGCTTGCCGCGCATCTGGCGCAAACGCCGCATCCCGACCCTGCGGAATGGCAGGATTTCATGCGCGGGTTCTGCGCCGAAAATATTTCGGATGCGGATAAAACAGCCGCGCTGGTAACGCTGGCCGCCCGCGATATTGACGGCGCCATGCTGGCCGCCTGCGCCGGTTTTATTTTATCCGAAGCCGTGCCCTTGCCGCTTGATACAACCGCCATCGATGTATGCGGCACCGGCGGCGATAAAAGCCGCGAAGGCGTCAAGACATTCAATATTTCAACCGCCAGCGCATTTGTCGTTGCGGCGGCAGGGCAAAAAGTCATCAAACACGGCAACCGCGCGGTTTCCAGCCAAGCGGGCAGCAGCGATGTTCTGGCCGCCCTCGGCGTGCGCGTCGCGCAAAACGCGGCAGATGCCGCGGCGGATCTTGACCGTCACCATGTCTGTTTTGTGGCCGCGCCCGCCTTTCACCCCGTTTTAAAACATGCCGCCGCAGCCCGCCGCACATACGGTTTGCCGTCATTCTTTAACCTGCTGGGCCCTTTGTGCAACCCTGCGCGCGTCACGCGGCAGATTATGGGGGTTTTCAGTGCGGATTATTTACCCGCCGTGGCCGAAGCCGCCATGACGCTGGGTAAAACAGACATGCTGGTTTTGCACAGCGATGACGGGTTGGATGAAATCAGCCTTGCCGCGCCCACGCGCATTTGCCTGATCCGTGGCGGCAAGATGGCAAACATCACCCTCTCCCCCGCCGATGCGGGATTGCCCGCGCAATCCCTGACGCAGGCTGCGGGCGGGGATGCCGCATATAACGCGCGTTTGATCGAAAATCTTTTTACAAACCCGCAAGCCGCAGGTGCGGAGATGGTCGCGCTCAACGCCGGTGCGGCCCTCTGGGTTGCGGGACAAGCCGAAAACATTGCGGACGGTTACGCCGCCGCCCGCACCGCGCTCGACACCGGTGCCGCCGCGAAAATTTTACATGACATGCAGAAAGGACCTCGCGCATGAGCGGTTTTTTGCAAAAAATCCATGACATGACCAAAGACCGCGTGGATGCAGCCCGCCGCACGCGCCCCGTATCGGCGCTAAAAGCACAGCCGTTTTATGGCCGCGAACCCACGCCCGTTTTGCCCGCGTTTTTGGAGCCCGGATACCATGTCATTGCCGAAGTAAAATTCGCAAGCCCGTCCGAAGGCGACATTCGCACGCCCCCCGCACCCGTGGAGATTGCCGAAGCTTATTTAAAAGCAGATGCCCGCATGTTGTCGGTATTGACGGAGCCGCGGTATTTCAAGGGCAGCCTTGATTACCTTTCCGCCATCCGCACCGCCGCGCCGGATGCACGGTTGCTGCGCAAAGATTTTATTTGCGATACATACCAATTGCACGAAGCCCGCGCCCATGGCGCGGATGCCATCTTGCTGATTGTCGCCATGACCGAAGATGCACTGACCAAAGACCTTTTGCAAACGGCGGAGGGGCTCGGCCTGACCGCCCTTGTCGAAATTCACGACGCGGATGAAATGACGCGTGCGCAAAACATGGGCGCAAGATTGATCGGCGTTAATAACCGCAACCTGAAAACGCTTAAAACATCGCTGGATACCAGCCGCCGCATTGCGCCGATGAAACAAAACGGCAGCGCCCTGATTTGCGAAAGCGGGCTGAGCACGCCGGCGCAACTGCGCGAGATGCGCGGCCTTGGCTATGACGGGTTTTTGATGGGCACACATTTTATGCGCCAGACGGACCCCGGCGTGGCACTCCACGATTTGCTGCGGGATTGCGCGGCATGACATTGCGCATCAAAATATGCGGCCTGACCCGCGCCGAAGACGCCGCCGCAGCACAGGCCGCAGGCGCATGGGCGCTTGGGTATATTTTTTATCCCAAATCAAAACGGTTTATCACGCCAGCAGCGGCTGCGGCCATCATGCCGGCAGGTGCGCAAAATACCGGCATTTTTGTAAACCAGATGGCAGAGATTAAATCCGCACTTGCCGCCTGCCCGCTGGCCGCCGTGCAGTTGCATGGCGATGAAACACCGGATGATGCGAAAAACCTGCGCAGTTTTTTTGGCGGGGCGATCATCAAGGCCTTTCGCCTGCAAAACACCGAAGACGCCGGACATATATCCGCATGGCAAAGCGCGATTGATTACGCATTGATTGACGCCGCCGTCGCCGGACATTACGGCGGCACGGGAAAAACCGCCGATTGGGATTTGGCGCGCCGCGCCAAAGACAGCGGCATCCCGCTGATTTTATCCGGCGGGATTGATGCAGATAACATTGCCGCCGCGCAGGAAAACGTCGCGCCATTCGCTTTTGACCTTGCAGGCGGCGTGGAATCCGCCCCCGGCGTCAAAGACCACGGCCGCATTCAAAAACTTTTCGATACCAGCCAGAGGATTTCCGCATGACCGCCCCGCACCCCTTGCCCACCGCCCTGCCCGATACGTCTGGATTTTACGGCGATTTTGGCGGCAGATATGTGCCGGATACTTTGGTCGCGCCGCTGGAAGAGCTTGAAAAAGCCTATGCCAGCGCACATGCCGACCCCGCATTCTGGGACGCTTTCGACCGGCTGCTGCGCGAATTTGTGGGGCGCGAAACACCGCTGCAACCGCTGCACCGTTTGTCCGCACATCTGGGCGGGGCGAAAATATATTTAAAACGCGAAGATCTGGCCCATACCGGCGCGCATAAAATCAACAACGCCATCGGGCAAATCCTGCTGGCGCAGCGCATGGGTAAAAAACGCATTATTGCCGAAACCGGCGCAGGCCAGCATGGCGTGGCCACCGCCACCGCCGCCGCGGCATTCGGATTGGAATGCATTGTTTACATGGGCGCGGATGATATGGCACGGCAAGAGCCGAACGTTTACCGCATGCGCATTCTGGGCGCCGAAGTCCGCGCCGTGACATCGGGCGCACGCACGCTCAAAGACGCCGTCAGCGAAGCCATGCGCGATTGGGTCAGCCATGTGCATGATACTTATTACCTGCTCGGCTCCGCCCTCGGCCCTCACCCTTACCCGCGTATGGTGCGTGATTTTCAATCCGTGATCGGACGCGAAGCACGCGCGCAAATACTGGCCGCCGAAAACCGCCTGCCCGACAGCGTCATTGCCTGCGTCGGCGGCGGCAGCAACGCG
>JAVEWI010000001.1:0-23009 GCA_034004625.1 Bdellovibrionales bacterium | reverse complement strand
CCTTTTTGTTTTATATTTATTTCCCTGCCGTTACCTATGCACGGCGGCGCCTGTTTGTTCCCTATTCCCTTTTTCCCTGAAACGGCTTAATGCTGAACACCATGAAAAAACCTTATAAAATAGCCCTTTGCACCGCCATTCTGTTTTTGATCGCCTATTACGTTATATCGCCTTATATGGCGATGCAGCGTTTGTATGATGGCGTGATGCAGGCCAATGCCGATGTCATCGAAACGCACGTCGATTTTCCATCGCTGCGTGAATCGCTCAAAGAACAGGCCAATGCCTATCTCGCAACCCGCATGCCGCGGGGGCAAGACGGGCGTACGGGAATCTTCGGCGCAGCGGGCATGGTATTGATGCCCGCTGTGGTGCAATCGCTGGTCGATGCCTATGTCACCCCGACAGGCATGCGGCAGATTTTGGATCGTGCCGTGATTAAAGTGGACGGCACGGAAATAACATCCGCACAAGACCCTGCAAAAAAAGAACCGCGCCAGTTGAAACGCGAAGACATTGATTACGCGTTTTTTGAAAACCCGGATACCTTCCGTATCGAAGCGCGCAATATGGTTTTCATCCTGCGGTTAAAAGACTGGAAATGGAAATTGACGGATGCGCGTTTGCCGCCTGAATTTTTCTCCCGCAATGCGAAAAAATTGCCGCAAGAAAATACACCGGCGCCGGATGCAGTCCTGCCCTGATAGATCTTGCGCAACATGCAGTAAAAAACGGGCTTTGAACAAGCCCGTTTTTTATTGCGGCACAGGTAACGCCCTTTAAACCGGGCGCGTGACCATGTGGCGGATTTTTTCTGTATCCAGCTGTTTTTGCGTACCGGTTTTATCTTGCAGTGTAAAACCATTGCCGCGCCACAAACCATCTGCCACCTGCGCATAAACGCGCAAAGCCAGCGCTGCCGCCTGTTTGTCGGACGACAGGCGGAAAGAACGGCGGATATCGGAAAGCTTTTGCGCGTCGGCCGCCGAAACGGTCAACCCCACATCGCCGGTCAAATAGGCAATGGGCGATTTCGCGCGCGCGGTTTCAATGGCTGTTTGTTTGTCGAGCGCCAGATCAGGCCCGCTCCACGCGCTGCCCGTATATACGGCGCCGCCTGCGGCAATATCCTGACGCAAGCCATGCAGGAAACCTACGGCTTCGTGCAGCACAGCCTTCACACGGCGGTTCGGACGTGCGGCGGCGCGAATGTTGAATTTTTGCGCCAGCGACAAACCGCGGCCGAAATCTTCTTTGGGCAATTGCGCGTTATGGGCGGGCATAAAATCCTCCGTCTTAAAAAATGAATTTAGTCCAGATCTTCGTAGGCGACTTTCGCGGCGGGTGCGCCGTCTTTGCCCGCATTCAATTTATGCGCCAAAGAAGCTTCGAGGAAAGAATCCAGATCGCCATCCAAAACGCCCTGCGTATCCGACGTTTCCTGCCCCGTGCGCAGGTCTTTGACCATCTGGTACGGATGCAAAACGTAAGAGCGGATTTGGTGACCGAAGCCGATTTCGGTTTTTTCTTCTTCACGCTGCTGTTTTTCGGCATCCCGCATCATTTGTTCGCGTTCGAACAATTTCGCTTTCAGCATTTTCATGGCCTGATCGCGGTTTTTATGCTGCGAACGTTCGTTCTGGCACGCCACCACGATGCCTGTCGGCAAGTGGGTCAAGCGTACGGCGGAATCGGTTTTGTTCACGTGCTGGCCGCCCGCGCCGCCGGAACGGTACGTATCCACGCGCAGGTCTTTGGGGTCGATGGTGATTTCAATATCATCATCCACCACCGGCGTGACAGCGACAGAGCAAAAACTGGTATGGCGGCGGGCGTTTGAATCATACGGCGAAATACGCACCAGACGGTGCACACCGGATTCTGATTTCAACCAGCCGTAAGCATTCGGGCCCGTGATTTCCAGCGTGGCGGATTTAATGCCCGCAACATCCGCGTCCTGTTTATCGAGCAGGGCCAGTTTATACCCGTGCTGTTCGGCCCAGCGCATATACATGCGAAACAAGATACCTGCCCAATCGGCAGCCTCTGTACCACCCGCCCCTGCGTTGATTTGCAGATAGGCGTCGTTGCCGTCCATTTCACCAGACAGCAGGCTTTCCAGTTCGCGCCGCGCCACGTCTGATTTGATCGCGTAAAGGGCTTGCTCCGCTTCGGATACCAAAGCCGCATCACCTTCCATCTCGGCAAGTTCGATCATGCCCAGCTGGTCGGCCAGATTGTTTTCAATATCGCGCACGCCGTTAATCTGGGTTTCCAGACGGGTACGTTCCTTGAGGATTTTTTGGGCGCGTTCCTGATTATCCCAAAGCTTGGGATCTTCAGCGAGGGCATTCAGTTCTGAAAGACGGTGGACCGAACGATCCCAGTCAAAGATGCCTCCTCAGCAGGTCGAGAGAGGCCTTGATTTCCTCTTTCGCTGCTAAGACTTCGCTTTTCATGACAAATCTCCGTAAATCTCTGTTGGCTTTATCCTGCAAACGCTGGATCAGGCCGCGATTTGCATTTCTTCCGCCGGAATGCTGGCGATATGCGCCACAATGTTCTGGATGAAAGCGGACATGTCTTCGCGCTCGCCCGTCATCAGGATGCCGTCAACATGTTCTTCGCCGCCAACCCATACCGCGCCGGCTGCAACCAGAATCTGGTGCGAACGTTCGGGACCGGTCACGTTGAAACCTTTTGCCAATTCGACTTTTGCCAGCAGTTCAACCGCATCGCCCATAAAAGCAATCGGCTTGCCTGCGGTGATGAAGCTGGCAATAATGCGCTCCGCATGCGGGTTGGAGCCGAGTTTTTGCACGCTGCGCGCGCCAGCGGGAATAATCAAGGCGTCAAAATCCGCGCCCAGCGTCTGGCCAATTTGTTGATCCACAGGGAAATACAGGCCCCAGCCGTTGCTTTGAACGTTCCAGCTGTTGACCAGACCACTTTCCGTGCCTACGGTTTTAACATTCGCGCCGGTTTTCAGCATATCGCGCTGAACATTGGACATAACGGCTTCATCAACGCCGTTGGAGACGAGAACCAGTACATTGCGGCCGGAAAGTTGGATATCCATGTGATACTCCCTTGTTATTATTGTTTAATTTTTGGACAAACGGGATAGCGGCATAAAAAACGCGGCTTTTCAGGTGGTTGGGAACATAATTGCAATGGCATGACAGAGTCAAGATTTTTCTTAACCACGACCAGATCCTGCTTTATGGATGGCAAAAAAAGAAGAAAGACCGGACAAACTGCGGGGTTTGAGCCTGCCCTGTTCCGGAAACCTTGCCGGAGCATATAACCCCTTCATTAATATGGCATATGCGTAATATTTGATGCACGCGCGGTCTCATATTAATCTTCAATATATTGAAACTTTTTAATATGAGGAATGCACATGTCGCGCTGGTCATGGATTTTATCCGAACTGTCCTCCCGTTTGTGGATACGGGCCAGCCTTTACGGCATTGTGGCCATGTTTACCGCCCTCGCCGCCATTTTTTGCAAACGTTTCATCCCCGTAAACCTGTCACAACAAATCGGCGCAGACGCCGTGGACAGCATCCTCAACATTATGGCCGCCAGCATGCTGTCCGTGACCATATTTTCACTCAGCACCATGGTTTCCGCTTATGGCGCAGCTACCAGCAATGTGACCCCGCGCGCCACGAAGCTTCTTATCGAAGACAAAATATCGCATGCGGCCCTGTCCACCTTTATCGGTGCGTTTATTTTTAGCATTGTCGGCATTATCGCACTGAAAACCGGCGCCTACGGAGATTCAGGTCGCCTGATCCTGTTTGTGGTTACGATCGGCGTGATAACAATGATCGTGATTACCTTGCTGCGCTGGATCGCATACCTTGCGCAGCTTGGCCGGGTAAATGAAACCATCGACCGCGTAGAAAAAGCGGCCATGACCGCATTGGAAGAAAGACTGCGCAATCCCTACCTTGGCGGTGAAAAATTTGAAGGCGCGCAAAGCATCCCGAACAACGCATCGCCTGTTCCCGCTCAATTCACCGGATATGTCCAGCACATTGATATGGCGCGCCTTGCCGCCATTGCCGACAAAAACAAGATCAGAATATACATTCAGGCTCCGCCCGGAAAATTTCTTGACGAAAACCTCCCCCTCGCCTTTGTCAACGGGATGATAGAAGAAGACACGGCCCGCGACATACGCAAAGCCTTTATTGTCGGCAACGAAAGGTTTTTCAAACAGGATCCGCGTTTTGGCATCGCGGTCTTGTCCGAAATTGGTACACGCGCCGTATCAAAAGCCATCAACGACCCCGGCTCTGCCATTTATGTAACAGGCGTGGCCGTACGTGTGCTTTCCCTCTGGGCAAAACGTACCGAGCTGGCCGGAGAAAACACGGGCATTAAATACCCCGGCGTATTCGTGCCGCCGCTGCACATTGACGACCTGCTGGATGACTTTTTTCCGCCCATGGCACGCGATGGCGCCGGAATATTGGAAGTGCATATACGCCTGCAAAAAGCCTATGCCGCACTGGCCCGTACGCATGATGCAGAATTGATACGCGCCGCACGGCATCATGCCGCCCTGTCTCTCAAACACGCGCTGGGAACCCTATATCTCGATGAAGAAAAAGAAAAAATTACGGCCATCGCGGCGCCTCTGCTAGAAGGGCGCTGAATAAGCCTTTGTATTTTTTCAAAATCAGGCGTCCGAAACCGTCTTTTGAAACAGCCTTAGGCCGAAAACAAAATAACGCGAACCTATTGATTTATATGGAGCGGGCGACGGGATTTGAACCCGCGACATTCAGCTTGGGAAGCTGACGCTCTACCACTGAGCTACACCCGCGCCTTGCAAGACGCGCCCTTTATGAACCTGTTTTTCAGTTTTGGCAAGGGTTTTGAGCTTATGGAAAAATGGTTTTCTTGCGCTGGAAAATAAAACTTCTTTACAACCTGCACGGTAAAACGATAAGAAAGACTGTCCCGTTTCAAAACCCCTTTTGTTCATTTCATCCTTTTGAAAACAAACAAAAGTGGCGATGGACAGGACTCTATCGCATCCTTTCGGATGTATTTAATTTTTATCGTCAAGTCTTGCTCTCAGTCTCAAGGAGATATTACATGAAGTTGGTTCAACGAGTCATCTGCCTGATGGGCGTGCTGCTGATCGCGGCCTGCTCCGGCGCTGGCAGCAACTCTACCGTGGATGCGCTGAACAAAGCGGAAGCCGTCGGTTCGCCCTTCACCAAAACGCTGGCCGCGGAATACCGCGACTATGCGAATGCAAAACAATCCCAGTTCGACCATGCCGATGCGCTGCATTTCGCGCGTAAAGGTCTGGCCTCTGCCAGCGGCGTTGTTGTCATGCCCGAAACGCTGGACGACTGGAACCTGAGCGACAAGAACATTGTTGACCTGACCGCCGCCCGCGCGGAACTGGTTGACGCGCTGGAAAACGGCGGCCGCGAACTGGCTTCCGACAAAGCCGGCGTTGCGCAAGCAAGCTTTGACTGCTGGGTAGAACAGCAAGAAGAAAGCTGGACCGCAGACATTCCCTGCAAAACCCGTTTCCATGACGCGCTGAAAGCGCTGCAGGACGTTGTTGGCACGAAACCCGTTGTGGCTGATGCCTTCCCCGCTCCCGTTACCGAACAGCCCAAAGGCGAAGCGGTGCCGGTTGAACAGGCTATGTTCATCGTCTTCTTCGATTGGGATAAATCCGACATCACTTCCGGCGCGAACGACGTTCTGGATGCTGTTGCTCAGGAAATCCGCAGCCGCAAAGATATCAACGCTGTTGTCATCGTCGGTCACACCGATACGTCCGGCGGCGCTGCTTATAACCAAAAGCTGTCCCTGCGCCGTGCCAACGCCATTAAATCCGGCCTGGTTGCACGTGGCGTAGATGCTGGCAAACTGCGCGCCGAAGGCCGCGGCAAATCCGACCTGCTGGTACAAACAGCAGACGGCGTCCGCGAACCGGCAAACCGCCGCGCGCAAGTCACGCTTGAATAATCAGGCGCGACAGAGCTACTTGAAAGAAAGCCGGCCGGGCAACTGGCCGGTTTTCTTTTGCCTTTTTTTCGGATAAGATGCGGCGTTCCCTCATACAGGCATAGCATATGTATTCCAGCACCACGCATAACGTCACCGTTTCGGTCGAACCCATGTATCTGGACGGTGAATCCGTGCCGGATAAAAACATTTTCGTCTGGGCCTATACCGTACGCATCGAAAACAAGGGCGGCGAAGTTTTGCAACTGCGCACCCGCCGCTGGACCATTACCGATGCACTGGGCCGCGTGCAGGAAGTCAGCGGCCCCGGCGTGGTGGGCGAACAGCCGGTATTAAAGCCGGGCGAAAGTTTTGAATACACCAGCGGCACGCCGCTTGGCACCCCCAGCGGCATCATGACCGGCACCTATGCCATGGAAACGCCGGACGGGCGCATGATGCAGGTGGATATCCCCGCCTTCTCCCTCGATACGCCGGACGCCGTGCGCCACATCCATTAAACAGGAAACACGGGGATGATCTTCAAACCTGTTTTTTACATCAACGGCATCCTGCTGCTGATTTTATCAGCCGCAATGTTTTTGCCCATGGCTGTTGACCTGACCCACGGCAGCAACGACTGGAAAGTTTTTGCCAGCGCGCAGCTGGTAACGGCCTTCATCGGCTTCGCCCTGATTTTCGCCAACCGCGAAGATAAATTCACAATGAATCTGCGCCAGACATTCGTCCTGACATCGGTCGCGTGGATTTTCATGACGGCCTTTGCCGCCCTGCCTTTTGCTTTTGCAGACATCAACTTGCCCTATGGGCGCGCGTTTTTCGAAGCCATGTCCGGCCTGACCACCACCGGCGCCACGGTAATTACGGGACTGGACGACCTGCCTAAAGGCATTTTGATCTGGCGTTCCATGCTGCAATGGCTGGGCGGTGTCGGGTTTCTGGTCATCGCGCTTGCAGTGTTGCCGCTTTTGCAGGTATCGGGGATGCAGATTTTTAAAACGCAATCGTTTGGCACCGACAAAGTCTTGCCCAGCGCACAGCAAATGGCGTTTTATATCATGATGATTTACGCCCTGCTGACGCTGTCCTGCGCTGTTTTGCTTTTTGCTGCGGGCATGTCTTTGTTTGACGCCTTCTGCCACGCCATGACATCGGTCGCAACCGGCGGCTTTGCGAATTACGATACATCCATCGGCCATTTCAAAAGCGCTACGATTGAATGGATTGTAATCGGTTTTATGCTTCTGGGCGCCTTGCCTTTTGTGCAGTATGTGCGCATGCTCAAGGGCAATTCACGCGCCGCGCTGAACGACGTGCAGGTCCGTACGTTTTTCTGCATTCTGGGTTTTCTCGCCGCGCTGGTTGCGGTTTACCTGTTCATTACCGGACAGGCGGGATTTTTCGATGCCATCCGCAACGCGCTTTTCATGCTGACCACCCTGATGACCACCACAGGTTTCGTCAGCAGGGATTACAGCGCATGGGGCCCGCTGGTTGTGGGCATTGCCTTTGTATCGATGTATCTGGGCGCCTGTTCGGGATCTACCGCAGGCGGCATCAAAATTTTCCGCCTGCAAATCCTCTGGGCCATGCTGCAACAGCAAATCCGCCGCCTGATCGTGCCGCATGGCGTATTTCAGGTGCATTACAATAAAAAAGTAGTCGATGCCGACGTCCTGACATCGGTTGCCGTGTTTTTCTTTGTGCATATCATGACATGGATGGCGGTGACTATTTTGCTCCATATGACAGGGCTGGATTTTATCACCGCCGTTTCCGGTGCCATTACCGCCGTCAGCAACGTAGGGCCCGGCCTTGGGCATATGATCGGCCCTTCAGGCACATTCCACCCCCTGCCAGACAGCGCAATCTGGATCATGTCCTTTGCCATGCTGCTCGGCCGGATGGAATTTTTGACATTCTTCGTGCTGCTCGCCCCGCGTTTTTGGCGGGATTGACGCGCACAATAAAAAAGGCTGCATTCTCATGCAGCCTTTTTTGTTACAGGAAAATTCCCGTTTATAATTTGCCGAACGTGCCGCCGACCGTGGTGCCGATACCTTGCGCCAGATCATCGACCAGCGCCTGTACAATGGCGTGATAAGCCACTTCGCGTTCCGCCAATGTCGCATTGCCTTTCAGCGTACGTTCACGCGTGGCAACGACGCTGGCGCGGCCACGGATAATATCGGGCGCCAGTTCATCGACCAGTTCAAAACGCAGCGCCACACGGGCATCGAATTTTTCTTCCGGTTGCGAAGAAAACAAGCCAGCCACACCTTCTTTCGGCGGCAAGGTGGAACGGCGCACGGAAGCATCCTCCACAATCATGCGCAAAACGCGGCCGTCACCGGACGGAATGATCTGGTGGCGGGCCAACCCTTGCGCCGCGCGCGATGGCGTAATTTTGAAAAGATGATCCACATGCGGCGCCCCCATGGGCGGGCGGTATGCGTCCACAATATCCAGACGCATCGCATCAACCGTGACAGGCTGCGCCGTATAGTAAGTAAAAGCCGGCCATTCATCGCGCAGTTCCGACGAAAAACAACCCGCCAGCGTCAAAACCAGACCACAGGCGGCCACCAAAGCCATAAAACGGCGGCGTGCAAAAAACTTCACGATCATTTTTTATCTCCCTTCATAGACATCATTTAGTTCACTGTTGTTAAACATGTATTCTTCGCTGCAGAATTCGCATTTGATGGAGACGTGCCCGTCTTTTTCACAAATTTCTTCCAGCTCCGCCTGCGGGATCGTGCGCAGGATATTTTCAACCTTTTCCCGCGAACAACGGCATTTGAAACGCAAATGCGTGGGAGAATAAACCCGCACGCCGTCTTCGTTAAACAAGCGGTACAGCAAATCCGCCGAATGCAAAACAGGCGACAACATTTCGCCATCGCTGCACGTATCAAGCAGCATCACGGCGCGCGCCCAGTCATCCAGGCTGACATCGCTGGGCGCCTGTTTTTTGCCCGCATCGTCTTCCGGCATTTGCTGGATCATGATCGCGCCGGTACGCCACTGCCCGTCTTGCGGATGCACGGCCAGCTTGAACGATGTCTTGATCTGTTCCGACTGGGTCAGATAATGCTGCACGGCTTCAACGATACTGTCGCCCTTCAGTTCCACAATCCCCTGATAACGGTTTTCGGCATCACCCTGATCCACGGTAAAGGCGATATAGCCTTTGCCCAGCAGATGATAATGATCTCCGCGCACTTCTTTTTTACGTTTGGCGAGTTTTTTGACGCCCTGTTCGTCAAAACTGGCATAGGCGCGCATCTCCCCCTGATGCGTCACATCCGCAACCAGCATCCGGATCGGCCCGTCACCTTTGATTTGCAGGGTAAAAATCCCCTCGTATTTCAACATCGCGCTCAGCAACAGGCAAAGCGTTGCCACTTCACTGAGCAACGCGGAAACCGGCGGCGGATATTTATGCTGCTGCATAATATGTTCAAGCACGCTGCCGACGCGCACCATGCGCCCGCGGACGTTGGATTTTTCCAGCCGGAAAGGCTGAATGACGTTATCATCCACCAGTCCCGATTGTTCTGTGCCGTCTTTTTTGATACGAATAGCCATAGATCACCAATTTTTAACATAGATGGTCGAAAATGGACAAAAACCCAGCCAAAGACCAGAAAAAAAAGCGGGTTCCGCGTAAAATTACGCCGCGTTATTTGGAAAATGCGGCGCTTTACTATTTACAGCGCTATGCAACCTCGGTCGGGAACCTGCGGAGGGTGCTGACCCGCAAGGTTGACCGGTCGTGCCAGTTCCACGAAACCCCGCCAGACGCCTTTTATCCCCTGATCGAGGATTTGCTGCAAAGATACGAAAAAAACGGCCTTTTGAACGATACAGTCTATGCCGAAGGCCGTGTATCCAGCCTGCGCCGGCAAGGGAAATCCCGCCAGGCCATTACCGGCAAGCTTAAAACCAAGGGACTGGCCGCCGATACCATTGAAACCGCCCTGCACAGCATTGATGGCGAAAGAAGCGAAACCGACCTGCCCGCGGAACTGGCTGCCGCCCTGAAACTGGCCCGCAAACGCAAAATTGGCCGATTTAATACGGCGCCGGAAACAGACCCCCTGCTGCGGCGCAAAGAGCAAATGCGTGAAATGGGCATCATGGCGCGCGGCGGTTTCAGTTTTGACATCGCAAGGCAAGCATTGGATTACAACGAAGACGATACAGAAGCAGCAGGCGCAGATTTTATTTGATGACTTTCAAATGCGTGCCTTCCGCCGTTTCATTCTGCGGTTTTTTGTGCATCACGCGCGCGGCGGGAAAAATAACGCGTGCTGTGGTGCCGCGCCCCTTTTCGCTGATCAGCTGCAAACGCCCGCCGTGCAAGGTGACAAGGGAATCCACAATCGTCAAACCAAGCCCCGTGCCGGCCTTCATGCCGCTGAATGTCGTATCCACCTTGCCAAAGGGCTGCATGGCTTTTTTAATTTCATCTTCGGTCATGCCAATACCGGTATCGACAACGTCAATGACCATTTCGCCTGTCTGATCGTCCACACCGGCGGTCACATCCACTTTTCCGCCCTCCGGCGTGAATTTGATGGCATTGCCGATCAGGTTCAGCATGATCTGTTTTACGCCCAGTTCCTCCGCCACCAGTTCGGGCAGGTCTTCGGGGATATGCAAGTTAACATCAACCCCCGCCTGCTCCACACGGCCGGCCATAATAATCATGCAGGATTTCATTGCTTTGGGCAGGCGGAACGTCGTCACCGCCAATTCGCGGTTACCGGTTTCAATCTTGGACACTTCCAGAATTTCGCTGATGACTTTCAGCAGGTAATTGCCACTGTCGTAAATATCCTGCGCGTATTCTTTATAAACCGAAACGCCGATCGGCCCCATGACTTCGTCTTTGATGATTTCCGAAAACCCGATCACGGCGTTCAACGGCGTACGCAATTCATGGCTCATATTCGCCAGAAATTCCATGCGGGTACGGCTTGAAATTTCCGCCTGCAACCGCGCATCGCGCATGGTGTCTTCGGCCTGTTTGCGTTCGGTCACGTCCCAGATGCTACCTTCGAAATACTCCACGCTGCCGCGTTCGTTGCGGACGACGCGGGCGTTTTCCATGATCCAGATACGTTTGCCGTCCTTGCGTCTGACTTCGGTTTCAATGCCAGAAATGCGCCCTTCGAACAGCAATTTATCGACAAAGGCCTTGCGGTCTTCGGCGCGGACGTAAATTTGCGTGCCGATATCCTTGACCGCCATGGTCAATTCTTCGGCGGAACGATAGCCGAGAATTTCAGCCAAGGCCGGATTGGCGCTGATAAAACGGCCTTCGGGCGCGATTTGGTAAATACCGCTGATCGAATTTTCAAACATGCCGCGGAAACGCTGTTCCGCATCGCGCATGGCTGTTTCGGCGCGGCGGCGTTTTTCAATGTCGGTAATGGTGCCCACCACGCGGATGCTTTTATCTTCCGCCATGCGCAGCATACTGAATGCGATTTCAACAGGCTTGTAAACATCGTTGCCCGGATTGATGCGTGTTTCGATACGGTAAGCCTGACGTTCGCCCCGCACCAGTTCTTCGAACATTTCTTTTTGCGGCATCTGGTCTTGCGGCTCCAGCATCAGGAACAGGGATTGCCCTAATGTTTCCTGCGCTTCCAGATGCGTGATGCGTTTCCATGTTTCATTCAGGAATACCAGTTTCCCCGTTTCATCCGTTTCAAAAATAACGTCGGAGACCGAGTTAATCACCGCCCTGTATTCACGTTCACTCTTGCGCAGGGCATGGAACAGCTGGTCACGTTCCGAAATACGGCTTTGCAATTCGCTATGCGCGCCTTTGAGCGTGCGCGACATTTCGGCCAGTTTCTGATCCTGTCTTTGGCGTTTTTCGGCATAGCCCGCCCACACCAGCGTCAGGGAAATCACCAGCATCGCCGCAGCCCAGGGCGATGAATTCAAAACATTCGCCATACGTGACGGGCGCACATCCAGATGCAGATCCCATATCCGGCCGCCCATTTTAAGCGTATCCGTCACGCGTTCGGTGCTAAACGCCATAAAGCGCCCGCTGCCGTCACGCGTGCGCAGGTCGAGCAATATCTGCCCCGTATCGCGTTCGCGGATAATCACACGGCTGAGGTCGTCTTTATAAGGTTTTATGGTGGCCGCGAACATTTTTTCCGGCGTTGTCACCGCCATGAAAACGCCTGTACCGCCCTCCGGCGTGCGCAGTTTGACGACCATGGCGACAGGGCTTTCCCCGTTGCTGACGCGGCGGGTAAAGGCCGGCCATGATGCATTGTATAGATACCCGATCTGCCCGTATTCCAGCCCGCGCACCTGCGCCAGCATTTCATCAAACGCAGGCCAGCCCAGATTGGCGCGGTATATCTGGAACCGTGTTTTATTCTGGATGTCTTCCTGATACCAGACATCGCTGTCCGTCGCCCAGAGGATGGCGTCAAGCGCGGCACCTTCGGTCAGCAGGTGCTGTACGTTTTGCGTGATACGTCCGTTATCCTGCCTTCCCGCTTCCAGCGAGGCATAGAAATGCGACAACGTGGTGATGGTTTTTTCGTTACGCAGAACGGTATCTTCCGCCATGCGCACCACGTCACGGCTGACGCGGCGCATTTCCTGCGCTTTCAGATCGCCAGTCGTGAAATGCAAAATAACAAAAACAACAGCCGCCAGCACCAGCCCGTTCACAAACACAAACGAACGCGCCATGCCCGTACGCACAGGCGCAGAAGATGACGGTGTATCGTCATCGAACAATTTGCGCTTCTTTGCCTTCGGCTGCAAAGTTGTAAACCCCTGTTGTGCTGGCCTCCCCATCGGCCTTATGCGGGAATATTCCCGCATTTTACGACTCCGCCCCCGTCACAGGGGCAAAAGGGAGACAATAGACATACCTAACCCTATGATTAACCATTATGATTAATTGTTTATTAAAATTAGTTCAAATTATCCAAAAATTCTCTATATCCATAAAAAAGAAACAATATTACATAAACTTTTTGAACATAATTCCATTTTAAAGGCTGACTCCTTTCGTAAATTTCAATACACTCGTTCCTGTTCTCGCGAATATTACCAGCCTGAACAGGGTGTGTGTCCGTTATTGAAATCACCGCTGTATTCCTATGGAATACGGCTTAGCCTTTTAGGTGCCCGACACGATGGAAAACAAAAAACGCATCTTTACAGTCCTTTGCATTGATGGTGGCGGTGTGCGCGGCGTTGTCCCTGCCCGCATTTTGCAGGAAATCGAAGAACGCACAGGCAAACCGATTGCCGAATTGTTCGATATGGTCGGCGGCCCGTCCACGGGCGCGATTGTTGCCGCGGGCCTGTCTGTGCCCGACCCGCAAGATCCGGCCAAACCGAAATACTCCGCGCTAGAGCTGAAGAATTTCTATTTCCAGCACGCGCCGAAAATTTTCCCCGAAATGAAATTCAAAAGCCTGCGCAAACTTTCATCCAGCGTCATGTATGACCCGAAACCGCTGGAAGACGCGCTCGACCATTATATGGGCGATGCGAAGATGAAAGATTCCCTGACGCATCTGATGATCCCCGCGACGGATATCAAAAATTTCCGCCCCGTGTGGATGAACCATTTCAAAGGACAAAAAGACACGTCGGACGAAGGTTGGTCGAGCATGCCGATCAAAGACGCCGTGCGCGCCAGCACCACCGCGCCCACCTATTTCCCGGCTAAATATTACAAAACCGTGCCGAACGAAGACATGCCCAACGTCACCCACCGCCATGCCTTGATCGACGGCGGATTTTTTGCGGGCAATATGATGCGCCGCATGTTGACGCAGGCCAAAAAACTCGCCCCGCCCGATGCGGAAATCGTCATGGTGCATGTGGGCACCGGCAATGTAGACCACAGCCTGTCACCGGAAGAATTCAACAAACTGGGCGCCATCGGGCTTGTCAGCAAATCCAGCGGCAACCTGCTGATCTCCCTCGCCACCAGCATCAATGCCGCCGACATCGCGGATGACGTGCGCGATGAATTGGGCGACCGCATGCTCAGCTTTGACGGTTTTATCGACCGCGAAAACAATACAAACGATCCCACCCCCACGATGGATGACGCCAGCCCCGAAAACCTGAAGGCGCTGGAGCGTTTTGCCGAACGCATCGTGAAGGAAAACAGCACCGACATGGACCGTTTGTGCAATATGCTCAAACACCGCAGCTATGCCGAAGAATTGCACCGCGAAAGCAAGGCCGCGCTGCAAAGCCTGTCCGAAAAACTGGAAGAGCCTAAAACTGTCAAGTCGCTCACCAAGCTTTACAAAAAAATCATCAGTTTTGCGAGCGGCCTTGACGATGGCAACAAGGCAGAGCCCGGCGATGCCGAACTGAAAGCCCTCGCCCAGAAATTGACCGAAACGCATAAAAGCGACCTTGACCGTATTTACAACGTCATTCAGGACAGGCTGGATAACCAGAGCAAGATCCTGAACAGCATCAAGGAAGCCGGCGACGACCTGACCAAATTCGTCAAAAAGATTACGGGCATGGAGCAAAAACCCGATAACGACAACAGCAAACCGCCGCAATCCAAAGGCCCCGATGCGCCGCCGCCCAAAGACGGCAGCGACACCCCGCCCGCGGCAAGCTATGACACGCCCAAACGCCAACGCGGCGGCGGCCCCGGATGGTTTAGATAAAATCTGGCCGAGATAAAAACCGGCAAAACAAAAAAGCCCCCGAAACATCGGGGGCTTTTTTAATAAAAACAGAAGACGATGGATATCTTTGCTAATCAGATAGCATTTTTGTCAAAACTAGCGTCAGTAAATACATATAAACTGTAGATAAAGTCATTAAGAAAAACTTTGGAAGTAACCCTTTTACTGTAAAAAAAGTTGATTTCCTGTTCTTTTCTTCAACACTGCGAATAAGCTTTTCGTCTCCATCCGTTATTCGAATATAGCCCAATGGCCAAATAGTTTTAAGATCCTTCAAAATATATTCAGAAAACAAATCACTGACCCGAGCGCCTACAAAAACAGCTGAAAAAACGGCGGCTCCATAAACGCAGAACATTTTGAAATCTAGCACAGCTACTACAGGATACGGCATAAACGCCATAATCATAGGAAAACACCCCAACACTAAAATAGCACTTAATAAACGAACAAAGTTAATCCTCCTGCTAAGCCAGTTATATATTTTATTTACCTCTCCAGTCGGAAGAACTTGTATCCATTTATCAAAAACACTAACAAAAGATTCCGCTATCGGATAGCTATCATGTTCAATTCTTATTGAGGCACTATTATCAAAAAAACCAAAAAAATCTAAAAAGAATTGCTGATCCTTTATCTCTGCATTAACAGCAATCAAAGAATAAAGGTCAATTGTAACTTCGGCAGTTTTAACGCCTACACCATCTCTTGCTGGAAATATAAAATGATATAACAACTCTATATTTTTAATTGCTTCTTGATTGCTCTTACTATGTCGTAAAAAGTCATCAAGAGAATTAAATCTGGTGCCCCCATCTTTTAAGTAAGAGACTGTTACCTCTAGCGTCCGAAGATCGGCCATATGAGATTCAGCTTTTTGAACAATTCGCATATGCAGTTGATTAATTTGCTCAAAAGTAAACTGAAAAGGCTTATTGTATTTTTGCTGCTTCAACAACGGCCTTTTCGTTAAACGCTCATATATCTCTTGCACCCGTTCTTGGGTTGCTGAATCCAAAGAAGGCGTACTTAGAGACCTCTGTTTATCCGGTTCAACAATAATCTGGTTCATATTTTTTTCTTTCTAAAAAGATTATCCGTTAGCCTACTAAAAATTACCCCGCCGCCTGTTTGGCCGATACGCCGGACAGCGCCGCGCAGGCTTGCTGGATACGTTCGCACGCTTTGGTCAACGTGGGGATATCGAGGGCATAGGATACGCGGAAACACGGCGACAAACCGAATTCGGCACCCTGCACAATCACAACGTTATATTGTTCCAGCAGATATGCGGCGAAATCCGTATCGTTCGCAATGGTTTTACCCTGCGGCGTTGTTTTGCCAATCACGCCGTCGCAGGATGCGAAAACGTAAAATGCGCCTTCGGGTGCGGTGCAGCTGAGGCCTTCTGCTTTGTTCAGCATGGCAACGACCAGATCGCGGCGTTCCTGAAACTTCGCGCGCCAGTCTTTGAGGAAGGATTGGTCACCCGACAGCGCAGCCGCAGCGGCAGCCTGGCTGATGGAGCTTGGGTTTGACGTGCTCTGCCCCTGCACTTTGCTCATGGCTTTGATAATTTCAATCGGGCCCGCCGCATAACCGATGCGCCAGCCCGTCATGGCATAGGCTTTGGACACGCCGTTCACGGTCAAGGTGCGGTCAAACAATTCCGGCACCACTTGGGCAATGGTGGCAAATTTGAAATCGTCATAGACCAGATGTTCGTAAATATCATCGGTCAGGATATAGACATGCGGATGTTTTTTGAGAACCTCGCCAAGCGCCTTCAGCTCGTCCGCGCTATAGGCCGCGCCGGTCGGGTTGCTGGGCGAATTCAAAATAACCCATTTGGTTTTGGGCGTGATGGCGGCGTCCAGTTTGGCGGCAGAAATTTTAAAATTTTCCGCGGGCGTTGCCTGCACAATCACCGGCGTGCCTTCGGCCAGCATCACCATGTCGGGGTAAGACAACCAATAAGGCGCGGCAATCACCACTTCGTCACCGGGGTTCAGGGTCGCCATGAAAGCGTTATAAAGAACCTGCTTTCCGCCCGTGCCGACAATCACCTGATCCGCCGTATAGGTCAGGTTGTTTTCGCGTTTGAATTTTTCGACAATCGCCTTGCGCAGCTCCACCGTGCCCGGCACGGGGGTGTATTTGGTTTTGCCCGCATCCATGGCGGCCTTGGCGGCGTCTTTAATAAAATCCGGCGTGTCAAAATCCGGCTCGCCCACTGACAGGCCGATGACATCTTTGCCTTCGGCTTTCAATTCCTGTGCCTTGGCGGCCAGCGCCAGCGTGGCAGACGGTTTGATTTTATCAAGGCGGGTGGCGATAAGCTTGCTCATGTTTATTCCCTCTTTGTTTTTTTATACGTGCAGGTCGATGTTGTTTTTGGCGAACCAGTCGCGGATGCCTTTCAGCGCCGGATGCGACAGGTTGTTATTCAAATTGCGCCAGCAATACGGGATGAAGGGCAGATATTCGCCGCGCCCCTGCCCATGGCCAAGGCGTGCAAACAGCCCCAGACATTTAACCGCCTGCGCCGTGCCGATGGTGGCATATTCACCTTCGAACAACACGCGGTCGGTAATGCCGGTTTTTTCAATGAAACGGTCGCGCATGGCTTGTTCCAGCCCCGCGGGCAGGTCGATGCGCACGTCTTGCAGCAGGAACACAAGGTCAAAAGCCGGCGACCCCATCATATTGCCGCGTGCATCCGTCATGTCCTGAAAATCAATCAGGCCGAGTGATTTTACCCCGCCGCGTTCCGGCATGTAATACAGGTTTTGCGCGCCATAATCGCCATGCAGCAAAACATCGTCAAAATGATGCGCCGATGTAATGGCCGCGCGGAACAGGCCGAGGAAATCCTCGCGCTCCCCCGCTGTTGCTTCACGTTTTAAAACATGCGGCATGTAATGCAGCAGGAATTGTTCAACGCGGAACAGCCAGTATTCATCCGAATAGGCAACGGATTCTTCCAAAGCGACCGCAGGGTCCGCCTGCATTTTATGCACCAATACATCCACGGCCAGCGCATAGAGTTTATTGATATCTTCTTTTTGACCGGTGATAAGTTCGAAATAACGTTCGTCCCCGAAATCTTCCATCAGCACAAGGCCGAGGGCGTGGTCGCAGGCATAAACCGCAGGCACCGTCAGGCCGATGGCATGCAGTTTTCTTTGCATGGTTTCAAATACGGCGGTGTCTTCGAGCGGCGGGCGCGCATCCATCAAAACGGCGGTCTTGCCGTCTTTTTCCACGCGGAAAAAACGGCGCACAGATGCATCCATGCGCAAAGCCTGCAACACCGCGCCGCTGAATGCCGTCGCATCCACAAAGGCGCGCATTTGCGCTGTACGTTCCGCTTCGCCCAATGCCTGTTTCTGTGCCTGCATACCGGTTTCTTTCCTTGTTCAAAAAACGCATCAAAATATCACTTTGAAACCGGTTTTAACAGGGGGCGCATCACCTGCCCCGCCTCCTGCGCTGCTTGACCGGATTTATTATTTCACATAAAATAAAAAGATACAGGATACGATTCAGCCACAACAAAGTCAGAAGAAATGTCCAATCATTTCAACCGTCTGTCACTACCGCTGCAAAAGGTCATCGACCTTGGCGAAATTGACCGCTGGCTGCGCGGCGTGGCGGAACTGACCCCGCCGCAAGACCGCCCAAACCGTACCGCCATCAAGGTGGATGCATTCGAAGACGCGGATGGATTCTTGCTCGATGCGCAAAATTTCAACACCCATTGCCTGCATTTCGGCAACAGCCATCTGATTACCTGCGGTGATATTGAACGTATGGTGGGGTTCCGGCAATTATTGACGGCGGCGTCGCAACAAAATATCCGCCTCGACATTACCAACCACGGCGGCGGGCATCTTGAAGTATGTTTTTCGCCCGCAGAATCTTTTCGCGCCAGCCGCGTTTTCGGCGCGTGTTACAGCAACGTATTGCCCATCATGTTTTCACGCGGGCAAAATGCGTATCGTTGATACACTTTTATAATCAGTCTTTTTTATCTTTTTTAATGCTGCGCCCCTGCGCCAGCTGGTGAATGGCATCCACATGGCTTTGCGATGCCTTGCCCGGACGGCTGACCGTGCCGCGCGGCGCATCTGCGCCAAAACCGACACCTTCGCTGCGCCCGCCTTTCAGGCTTTCCAGCACGGCGGCGCCAAATTCACCCGTTTCGCCGGATTTGACTTCCACCGTTTTGCCGCCAGACGCGCCACGCGGCGTGCCCGCATGGTTGACGGCATGGGTCACAATGCTTTGCAAATGCGGCGCGACCAGCCCCAGCAACAACGTATTGTCTTTTTCCAGCCAGGACAAAAGCAGCCTTTGCGCTTTCAAATGATTGCCGTCTGATTTTTCAAGCGCATCGCGCACGCGGGACAAAGCATATTCCTGGCTCATGGCGTGTCTCCTTTATGTGACCTGCCCCAAGCATGGCACAGGCATGCGGTTAAATCAAACCCGTCATTTCGTTCAAAATTTTATGCACGCCGCGCACGCGGTTGTTCAGGTCGTCCCAACTGCGCATGAATACCATTTTCTGGTCTTCGGGGCGTATTTTGGCGGTGCCCGTCTGTTTTTGAATGTATCCAACCAGTTTTTGCAGGTTGATCTTGCTGCCGGCATGCAACGACAACACGGCGCCTTTGGGCCCCGCATCAATACGGTCGATGCCCGCACGGCGGCACAGCTGTTTGATTTCCATCAAATCCAGCAGGTTTTCAACATCGGCCGGCAGCGGGCCGAAACGGTCGATCAATTCGGCGGCAAAGGCCTCTATCTCCTGCCGGTCAGCCAAAGACGCGGCACGGCGGTAAATGGACAGGCGCAGGTTCAGGTCGGGAATATATCCCTCCGGTATCAAAACAGGCATGCCCAGATTGATTTGCGGCGACCAATGGTCTTCGAATGCTTCTTCGGCGGTCATCTTCGCGCCTTCGCGCGCGGCGGCGACGGCTTCTTCCAACATTTGCTGGTACAGCTCCACCCCGATTTCCTTGATATGGCCGGATTGCTCTTCGCCCAGCAAATTGCCCGCGCCGCGAATGTCCAGATCGTGGCTGGCCAATTGGAAACCCGCGCCCAGCGTATCCAGCTGTTCGATGGCCTGCAAACGCTGCTCCGCCGCTTTGGTCAGGCGCTTGCCCGGCTCGAACGTCAAATAGGCATAGGCACGTTGTTTCGACCGGCCAATGCGCCCGCGCATCTGGTACAGCTGCGCCAGACCAAACATTTCGGATTTGTGAATAATCATCGTATTCGCATTGGGAATGTCGAGGCCGGATTCCACAATGGTGGTGGACAGCAAAACGTCATAGGCGCCTTCGTAAAAGGCGGTCATTTTGTCTTCCAGTTCCTCCGCCGGCAATTGCCCGTGCGCGACAAGGATTTTCAGCTCCGGCACCAGATCCTTGAGGCTTTGTTCCAGATCTTTCAAATCCGCAATGCGCGGGCAGACGTAAAAAGACTGCCCGCCGCGGTAATGTTCGCGCATCAATGCATCGCGGATCACCACGGGGTCATAGGGCAATACGAATGTTTTCACCGCCAGACGGTCGATGGGCGCGGTGGTAATCAAGCTCAATTCCCGCACGCCGGTCAAAGCCATTTGCAATGTGCGCGGAATGGGCGTCGCGGTCAGAGTCAGGACATGCACGTTGTCCTTGATGGCTTTCAGGCGTTCTTTTTGCTTCACGCCGAATTTTTGTTCTTCGTCCACTACCAGCAAGGCAAGGTTGTTGAATTTCACCTTGTCCGACAACAACGCATGGGTGCCGACAATGATATTGATGTCACCGCTGGCGACATCCGCCCGCACCTGATCCGCCGATTTGCCGGAAACAAAACGCGACAGCAATCCGGCCTTGATCGGGAAACCCGCGAACCGTTTTGAAAAACCCTGATAATGCTGCCGCGCCAAAAGAGTCGTCGGCGCAATAACCGCAACCTGAAAACCGGCCAAAGTCACCGCCGCCGCCGCACGCATGGCAACCTCTGTCTTGCCAAAGCCCACATCGCCGCAGACCAGACGGTCCATGGCCTGATCACGTTCCAGATCTTCGAGCACTTCGCCAATCGCGCGCTGCTGGTCTTCGGTTTCCGGATAAGGGAAACCGGCGGAGAATTTTTCGTATCCCCCGCCTTCGACATGAATAGGTTCCGTCTGGCGCAATACACGCTGCGCCGCGACTTTTAACAAAGCATCGGCCAGCGCCAGCAAATCGCGCTTCACCTTCGCGCGCCGCGCCTGCCACGCCGTACCGCCGAGTTTGTCCAGAACCGCGCCCGCCTCCGCCGCGCCGTAACGTGACAACACGTCCAGATGTTCGACCGGCACGAACAAACGGTCACCGCCCGCATACAGCAATTTCAGGCAATCATGCGGAATGCCATCCACCACCACGGTTTCCAGTTTTTCAAACTGGCCGATACCGTGTTCTTCGTGCACGACATAGTCGCCTTCGTGCAGCTGGCTGATTTCAAAAACGAAGGCATCGCTTTTCTTTTTCTTGCGCGTCACGCGGGCCAGACGGTCGCCCAGCAAATCCTGTTCGGTCAAAACCGTCAGGCCTTTGCATTCAAACCCCTTGCCCAGCCCCAGAACGGCCATGCCGACTTCGCGCGCGGGTTTTGCATCCCCCGTCAAAACAGCCTGCGGGCCGATGTCTTTCATGCCCATCATGCCGTGCTGCTGCAAAATCAGCTTTAAGCGGTCTTTCGACCCTTCGCTATAGGCCGCGACAATCACCTGCCGCTGCATACGCAAAAGGGATTCCAGATGCATTTTAATTTCATCATACAAACCCGCGCCGTTTTGCGCGCGTACATCGGCAAAATCGCGGCCTTTGCGGCCACCCGCATCCGCCTGCCCCGGCGTGGGGGCAAAGGGCACCAGATCATGCACGGTATGCGCACGCAGGGCTTTATGCCATTCGGCATTGGGCAGATACATTTGTTCCAGCGGTACGGGACGGTATATCAATCCCTGGTTTTTCTGTTCCTTGCCTTTGGCTTTGCCGTCCGCCTGCATAATGGCCAGACGTGCCTGATACAAATCATCCACCTGCCCCATGCGGCTGTCGCGCGCCTGTTCGGCCTGATAATCGACTGTTATCAAGGCATCTGGCATGTAGTCAAAAACGGTATCCAGCTGCGGATAATAAAACGGCAGCCAATGTTCCATGCCCGCATGTTTACGGCCCGCGCTGACGGATTCATAAAGCGCGTCTTCTTCACGCACCGCGCCGAATGTTTCGCGGTAACGGCTGCGGAATAATTGTATCGCATCGTCGTTTAATAAAACTTCGGATACAGGGAACAGGTCGAGCCCGTCTTTGTCTTCCGTCGTGCGCTGGCTGAGCGCATCAAACGCGCGGATATGTTCCACATCATCGCCAAAACAATCAAGGCGCAAAGGCTCCGCCGCGCCGGAGGGGAAAATATCAATCAACCCGCCGCGCAGGGCGAATTCCCCCGCCTCGCGCACGGTTTCGGTGTGGTGGTATCCGTTGGCGCCCAAAAACGACAATAATTTTTTCTGGTCCAGCGTGCCGCCCTTGCGCACGGAAAAACTCGCGTTTGCCAAAACGCTGCGCGGTGCGACGCGCTGCACTGTTGCGCCCACCGTGGCCAATACCACGCAAGCCCTGCCCGCGGGCAAAGCCAAAAGACGCGTCAGGGTCTGAAGCCTCTGCCCCATCACATCGGACGTTGGCGATACGCGGTCATAAGGCAAACAATCCCATGCGGGGAAACGCAGGACTTCTACATCCGGCGCAAAAAACCGCAGACCTTCGTATATTTCTTCGAACCGGTTATCGTCAGATGCAATATGCAGCACGGTGCCGCGGCGTTTGCGGGCCTCGGCTGCCAGAAAAACAGAATCATACCCCTCCGGCACACCGAAAAGGGTGGTCCGTTCAGGGGGGGGATTTTTGGTCTGGGGGCTTTCGCTTTGCATCACGCCCTCTGTTATAAACGAGGGCATGATGTAGCATTACTGCGGATAAAAAGCCAATAAAAGCGCGACAACGCGGTTGTCTTCCGCCGGCGGCACGGGTTCGGTCCGGCTGACCCAGTTATAAATATCCGGGTCGCTATTGCTGAGAAAACGGTCATAAAGGGCCAGATCTTCCGCCCCCATATCGCCCAGATGGGCATCGGCAAAGCGGCCCAGCAGAATATCCATCTCTCGCGTACCGCGGTGCCAGCTGCGGAACCCCAGTTTTTTACGAGTTATGGATATATTGT
>JAVEWI010000163.1:0-4758 GCA_034004625.1 Bdellovibrionales bacterium | reverse complement strand
CTGGGTAATGAATTTATGTTCGGTCGCGGCGGCGGTTGTGCCGCCGTCTTCGGCTTCGATGCCCGGATTGACGACAACGTAATAAGTCGTCGATGCCTTCATGGCGGATTTTTCACCCAATTGGCACGCCAGCGACGATGTATTGATCCATCGCCATTCGCATTCCAGCGCAGGCAGGATGGTTACCGGAATTTCATCCGCACTGCGGTCCATTTTACCCAGCGGAACGACCGCGCGGTTGAATGTGATGACAATCTGGCGCGATGCGGGGACATCGTCACCTTCCGGTGTGATGCGCGTGATTTCCAAAGGCTGCGGCGCGGGTTTGTTTTCAGCCTGCGCGGGCAATGCCGCCGCCAGAGTGAACAGGGCAGCACAAAGGGAAAGGAACCAAATCCGCATGGGGAATCCTCGGTCAAAAAAAGGTCAGATGTATGAGTCTGGCAAATCATAGTCAAAAACCCGTAAATTTGCGAGAATTCCATGAATGATTTTGGAGAATAACCGCAGGACGTTTTTATTGATTTTTATGCATAAGCGTTTAAAAACGATGGGCAGCTTTCATTGCATCCCCCCTTTCTTTTTTTCGCAGGAGGACACCCATGAACCAGCCCCATCACCCCGGACAGGAAAACAGCGCCAATACCAATCCGCCGGTATTGGAAGGCGAAATCCTCGAAACGACGGAAGATACGGCGGCTGGCGCAGGCAATGCCTCTGCCCATGCCCAAAACAGCGCGGATAAGCCCCTGGACAAGGCAAAGGCGCAGATGAAACAGCTTTTAACACTCGCGCACCGTGCCTTTACCGAACTTCCAGCGGCGGCGGGCGAAACATATTGGCAGCATCTGGCCTTTACCCTTGGCATGGGGGCGCGGTTGATGTTTGCCGGATTTGTTATTTTGCTGCATGGCATCTTGCCCTTTACCCTGACCTATACGGGCAGCAATCATTTGAAAAAATGTAATAAAATCCTGTCCGAACGGGCGCAGAAGGCGCAGATGCCGTGTGAATCCCCCCTTCCTTATGGCGACAATATCTGACGCAATCGCGCAGGACATGACGCAAATCATGCCGCAGGTGCACAGCCTGCGGCATTTTTTGAACGCGCAGATTAAAAACAGCAGGTATGCAGCAAGGGCATAAAACCTTGACAGCCCCCTCCCCCTATGGTCTTTTGACCCATCACCATTTTTATTTTTTATGAAAATATGTGGCGCTGATATATACAGCTCCCATAACATTCCCGCACAGCGGCGAAGGAGCATATTCACATGACCACCCCCGATAAAAAACCCGTCAACAACACCCCCGTTCCCGCCAATGGAAACGCACCCTTGAGCCCCGCGCCCGCCGCCGCTGATAACGCAGCAGAAGATACTGCCGCAATCACCGAAGCCCCCGCCAAAAAATACGGCCGCGGTAAAAAAGCGCTCAGCATCGCTTTCAACATCGCGGCCGGCGCCGCCGCCGCTGCCGTGGCCAAATCGGTTGTGGCCGTGCCCATGGCATTGATGTCCGCGCCTGCCGTTGCGACCTTGCTGGTATCATCCCTTGCCGTTGGCGCCGCCATGACCGCAATGTGCCACGCAGGCCAAACATACAGCGCCCGCAAAAAAGGCGTGGAAGGCCCCAAATTCTGGACCAAGCAAAACCGCAACGTTTTCCTGAAATCCAGCGGCTTTGCCCTGATCGGTGGCGCATTGTTCATGGGTTTTGGCGAAGTGCTGGATAAATATTTCGCCCCCGCAGCAGAACCCGCCCCCACACCGGTTGCAACGCCCGACCCCGTCGCCACCCCCGTGGTAACGCCGGAGCCCGCACCGATTGCGGAACCTGCGGTCGAGCAAACAGTTGTGATGCCCGTTCCCTGCCCGACGCCGATGGAATCTTTTGCCGCATTGATTGACGGACAGAACGTATCCGAACGCGTGACAGATGCGCTGGCCCGTGCCGGTTCCGACAATGCCCGCGTGGCGGCACAGGGTGCCAAAGATCTGGCCTTCTTTGCCTTCAACGGCTTTGACGGTGTGCCCAAAGACGCAACGGTTGCCGCAGGATTGTTCCAGCAAGCAGCCGAAGCCGGCAACGTCCAGGCCAAAATCGACCTGCTTTACATGCAATACCACGGTCTGGGCGGCGTGACCGCCAACCCATCTGCAGCCTTGTCCGCAATGAACGACATCGGCACCCCGCGCGCCGAAAGTTTTGTTCAAAGCTGGGGCGGTGCAGGCCAGATTACCGAACGTGTGGCATTTGACGCCAAAGCCATCGTGGCGAACGTCAAGCTGTGCCCCACGCCGTAAATCTTGCGCCTATCAAAACAAAAAGCCGGTCTGTCATGACCGGCTTTTTTGTTATGCGCTGTAAGCTTAAAAAATCTTTCCTTCAAACGGGTTTTTGCCTGCGGCGTCTTCGACTTCGACCACCCAGATATCCGGATCGCGCGCAATGGCGCGTTTGATATATTCATCCGCGCGGCGTTCTTCGACCGGCGCATCGTCAAAAACCTGCATCCACCCCATATTGCCGTCCACATCGCGCATCTGGTTAAGCAGCAAACACCCCGCCCCGCGCATGACGATTTTGACCATCACCGTGCCCGAAGCATAGGCGCCTTTATGCACCAGATACACAGGTATCGCCGCCGCATGGCAGCGGCGCAGATGCGCATCCACCCACAATCCGGCAGGCAAACGGTCGTCTTCGGCGGCGGCAGTCATGAGGGATTAATTCTTGATTTTATGGCCGAACATTTCAAAGGTATGGTCAACCATTTGATAGCCCAGATCGGCTGCGATTTTATTGATCAGCGCGACCAGCTCTTCGCTTTGGAATTCCACAACCTGTCCGGTTTCGGTATCGACCAGATGGTAATGATGGCCATGGTCAACTTCGAAACGGGCGGAGGTATCTTTGAAATCATGCTTCAGCACAAGGCCAAGCTCGTTCAAAAGACCCAGCGTGCGGTAAACCGTGGCAATGCTGATAGAGCTATCCACCTGACGCGCGCGTTCGCACAGCGTTTCGACCGAGGGATGATCTTCGGATTCTTCCAGAACTTTTAAAATCACCTTGCGTTGATCGGTGATTTTGAGGCCGGCTTCGGTACATTTTTGCAATAATTTAGACATGGTTCTTTATAACCGATCCGGTACGGATTGACCATAGATGTTTTCCGCGCCGTTTTCCGGATTTGCCCGTTATTTAAGGGGAATAAGCCGTGCGGAGGGGAAAACCATGGTCACGGTCGTGCCTGCACCTTCGCGGGAATCCAGCACGATCTGCCCGTCATGCAACTCCACCATCGCCTTGGCCAGCGGCAAGCCAAGCCCCGTGCCGCGGCCTGTGAAACTACGCGGGTCGTTGACCTGGCCGAAAGGCTCCATGACATAGCGCAGCTTGTTTTCGGCTATTCCCGCACCCTCGTCCGCAACTTCGATGGTCAGGGCGTTGTCATTCCCCACACGCGCACGGATATGTACATCCGCACCGGGGGGCGAAAACTTGACGGCATTGGACACAAGATTAATTAAAATCTGGCGCAGCAAACGTTGGTCTGCCTTCATATGCGGCAAACCATCGGGAATATCGGTATGCAGCGATACCTGCGCTTCTTGCGCCCGCGTCTGCATGATGCGGCCGACGGAACGCATGACGTCGTCCACCTCGACTTCGCTTTCCATCAGACTGACCTTGCCCGCCTCTATCTTGGACATATCCAATACGTCGTTGATGATGTCGAGCAAATGCCGCGCGCTGAAATGGATATCGCCGATATATTCTTCGTATTTCGGGTTGTTCACGGGGCCGAAGGTCTGGTTATTAATCATCTCGGAAAAACCGATGATGGCGTTCAGCGGATTGCGCAGCTCGTGGCTCATATTGGCGAGGAAAGACGACTTGGCGCGGTTCGCCATATCGGAATCTTCCTTGGCGCGGCGCAATTTGCGCATCATGTTTTTGCGTTCCGTCACATCGCGCATGGTGGATACCATGAAACGGCGTTTCTGGGTCAGCTCCATCAATGCCGTTGTCACCAGCACATCGGCCACGGTGCCGTCTTTTTTCAAAATGCGCACTTCGCGTGTGCCGTGGCGGCCTTTTTCCATGAAGGCGGCATAAAGCTTGCGCGAAATGGAATGGTCGCTTTGCGGCAGCAGGCGCACAAAATCCTCGCCCAGCAAATCTTCACGCGTCCAGTCGTAATCCGCCAAAAACGTATCGTTGACGCGCACGATGCGCCCGTGGTGGTCGGTGACCAAAATGCCCAGCCCGCTGGCATCGAACAAAGACGTCAGCAGCATAATGGCGTCATCGCGTTCGCGCTGCAACTGCGCGCTGTCCAGCACATCGGGGCGCGCGGTCACGTCAATAAAACGCACGCGGCCTTCGGCATCCATCACAGGGTTGAAAATAAAGGCCTGCATCTTGATCCCCGCCGCGGTACGGGGCAGCGCGTTGAACGTCACAGCCCGGCGGACCTTCAAGCAGGACAGGAAAGATTGTTCAATCTGGTCGGCAACCGTGCTGGAAAAAATCTCGCGCGCGGTGCGGCCCAGCATGTCTGCGCGCGCCAATTCAAAATATTGCGCGGCGGCGTCATTCACCTCGGCAAATACAAAACGGCCGTCAGGCTCCACCGACATCGCCATGCGCGCGACAGGCGACAGCAAAAAGAATTGCCGGAAATCATTTTCGGCAATCATCCCTGCTTGATTATTATCCTGCTGCGAAATGTTCATATACTGACGGGCC
>JAVEWI010000162.1:0-4781 GCA_034004625.1 Bdellovibrionales bacterium | reverse complement strand
CCCCGTCACAACGCAATGTGCTGATCGAAGACGGCATTCTGGTCGGATACCTGCAAGACCGCATGAACGCGCGTCTGATGGGCGTCAAATCCACCGGTAACGGCCGCCGCGAAAGCTACGCCGACCACCCCATGCCGCGCATGACCAATACCGTCATGCTGAACGGCACGCATAGCCGTGACGAAATCCTCTCATCGGTCAAAAAAGGCATCTATGCCGTCAATTTCGGCGGCGGGCAGGTCGATATTACATCCGGCAAATTCGTGTTTGAAGCATCCGAAGCCTATCTGATCGAAAACGGTAAAATCGGCGCACCGGTCAAGGGCGCGACATTAATCGGCAACGGCCCCGACGCGTTGACCAAAGTCAAAATGATCGGCAACGACATGAAACTCGATGACGGCATCGGCACCTGCGGCAAAGACGGGCAAAGTGTCCCCGTGGGCGTGGGCCAGCCGACATTGCGCATTGACGGTTTGACCGTCGGCGGCACCGAAACGTGAAAATAACAGGAAAAACCGCCGCCGCTTTTTGCACAGCCTTCACAGGTGTGTGTTTTGCGGCGGCGCTGTTTTTTCTGCCCCCTGCCTTTGCCCAAGAAACCGCGGCTGCCACGGATACACCGGCGGAAATTCCCGCCCCTGAAAACCCCGCCCCCGCACAAAACGCAAACAGCGCAGCCCCCATCGCCAATCCCCTGCCCCCACATTTGATACAGGCGCGGGACATGGCGCAAAAATTCGCGCAATTACCGCCCGGCAATATCCCTCTGCCCGATCATGTTTTTGAACAATGCCAGACATTGGATCAGACATTAAAAATTCTGGTATCGCAGCGCCGCCTTGGATATCTGGCCGATGCGATTGACAGCAAGGGGCTGGTGCATATGTGGTTTGTCAGCAATACGCGGCGCGAATGGGCCGCCATTGTGGTCGATCACGCGCTGAACGCCTGCATCACGTCGCAAGGCCCCGCATGGCATTACGCGCTGGAGCCTGCGCAGCCCCCGCGTTAAGCACAGGCCCATCTGTAAAATTATTTGAGGCCGCCGCCCAATGCCTTGTACAGCGTCACAAGGTTGGACAGACGTTGTTGCTGCACCTGAATTTCGCCCTGCTGCGCGGCGTAAAGCGACCGCTGCGCATCCAGCACGTTCAGATAACTGTCCACGCCCTGTTTATACCGCAATTGCGACAGGTCATAGGCGTTTTGCGCCGCACCGACCAAGGCGGATTGCGCATCCAGCTGGTCTGTATAGGTGCCGCGCGCGGCCAATTCATCCGCCACTTCGCGGAAAGCGGATTGCACCGTTTTTTCGTACTGCGCCACGGCGATTTTTTGCTGCGCCTCTGCCACGTCCAGATTGGCGACATTACGGCCGGCTTCAAAAATCGGCACGGTGATTTGCGGCGCAAAAGCCCAGGCCAGACTGCTGCCTGATTTGAACAGGTCGCTCAGGCTATCGCTGGCAAGACCCACCGAACCCGTCAGGCTGATACGCGGGAAAAACGCCGCGCGCGCCGCGCCGATATTGGCATTGGCGGCTTGCAGCGTATGTTCTGCCTGCAATACATCAGGACGCGCCAGCAAAACATCGGACGGCAATCCCGCCGGCAGGTTTTCCATGATGAGCGCATCGTCCAGCGTGTCGGATTTGGTATCAACCGCTCCGCCCGGTGCCCCCAGCAACAGCGCAAGGGCATTTTTATCCTGCGCCACGCGGCGGGTATATTGCGCCAGATTGGTACGTGCGGTTTCAACCGATGTGCGTGCCTGTGACACGTCCAGTTGCGAACCGATCCCCGCGTCAAAGCTGCGCTGGATCAGCACAAAAGATTCCTGCTGCGCATCCAGCGTTTCTTCGGTCAGTTTCAGCAGTTTTTCATCCGCCAGCAAAGTCAGATAGGCATTGGCGACCTCGGCAACCAATGCGATCTGCACGGCCTTGCGTGCTTCTTCAGTCGCCAGATATTGCTGCAACGCGCTTTCGTTCAAACTGCGGATACGGCCAAATACGTCCAGCTCAAACGCTGTGGTCGCGATATTGGCGGCATATTGCGACGAAACCGTATCGCGCCCCGCACTGCTGGCGTTTTCGGGAATACCCTGACGCGACATACTGCCGCCGGCATTGACCGAAGGCAGCAGATCCGCACGCTGTACGCGGTATGCGGCGCGGGCGGCTTCGACGTTGAGCATGGCGACACGCAGGTCGCGGTTGTTTTCAAGCGCGGCATCAATCAGCTTTTGCAGGTTTTCGGAGCGGAAGAAATCTTTCCACGCTGTATCCACCGCAGACGCTATAACCGTGCCCTCTGCCGCAGGCGGCGTGTCATAAGCTGCCCCCGCGGGCCACTGCGCCGCGACAGGCGCCGCAGGACGCAGATATTCGGGGATCATGGTGCAACCGCCCAGCAAGGTCGTGACCATCAGCGCCGCGAAAAGAGGTTTTTGCAAAACCACCGTTTTAAACATGTTTTTCATCCTGTGTTCCGGGCTGTGTTCCGGTCTGCGTTTCCGTGTTGTCACTTGCTTGGTTATCGGCTTTGTCCAATGACGCGCCGCCAAACAGACGTTTGACCAGCACAAAGAACATCGGCACGAAGAAAATAGCAATAAAAGTCGCAGATGCCATCCCCCCGATCACCGCAATGCCAATGGCATTCCGGCTGGCCGAACCCGCGCCGCTGGAAACTGCCAGCGGCGTAACCCCCAGAATAAAGGCCATCGAGGTCATAAGTACAGGGCGCAAACGCATTTCCGCCGCCGTCATGGCAGATTCGATCAGGGTTTTGCCCTCCCTTTCATACAAATCCTTGGCGAATTCAACGATCAGGATGGCGTTTTTCGCCGTCAAACCGACGGTAGTCAAAAGAGCGACCTGGAAATAAACGTCGTTTGTCAAACTGGCGGCATAGGTGGCGCCGACCGCGCCGATAATACCCAAAGGCACCACCAGCATGACCGAGAAAGGCACCGACCAGCTTTCATACAAAGCGGCGAGGCAAAGGAACACGACCAGCAGCGACAAGCCGTAAAGCAAGCCCGTTTGCGCCCCCGCCTGAATTTCCTCATAAGACAGGCCCGTCCATTCATACCCGATACCATCGGGCAGTTGCGCGGCGATTTTTTCTACTTCCGCCATGGCAACGCCGGAGCTGACCCCCTCGGCCGGCGATCCGTTGATGTTCCGCGCCGAAACGCCGTTATAACGCTCCAGCTTGGGCGAACCATAAACCCAATGCGCGGAAGAGAAAGTAGAGAAAGGCACCATCTGCCCGCCGCTGTTGCGTACATACCAGCTGCCGACATCTTCGGGCAGCATACGGAATGGCCCGTCACCTTGCATATACACGCGTTTGATACGTCCGTCATGCAGGAAGTCGTTGATATAGGAAGACCCCCATGCGGTTTGCAGCGTCGCGTTAATATCGCCCAGGGAAATGCCAAGGGCGCTGGCTTTTTCCTGATCGATATCAACTTTGTATTGCGGCACGTCGTCCAGGCCATTGGGGCGCACGCTGGTCAGCAGCGGATTTTGCGAGGCCGCACCCAAAAACTGGTTACGTGCGTTCATCAGCGCTTCATGCCCCAAGCCGCCCTGATCCACCAATTGCAGGTTAAAACCGGAAGCATTGCCCAGCTCGCGGATGGCAGGCGGATAAAAAGCGAAAACCATCGCATCCTTGATCTGCATCAAACGGCCCATGGCGCGGTCGGACAGGGCGAAGACACTCTGATGTTCCTGCTTCCGCTCGCTCCAGTCATGCAAACGCACAAACCCCATGGCAGAGTTTTGGCCGCGCCCCGCGAAGTTGAAACCAACCACGCTGAACACGCTGGTCACGGTGTCTTTTTCGTCTTCAAGGAAATATTTTTCCATTTGCTTGACGCTTTCCAGTGTGCGTTCTGTCGTGGCGCCCGCAGGCGTTGTGACCTGCACGAACATCAGGCCCTGATCTTCATCGGGCAAGAAAGACGTCGGCACGCGCATGAACAGGAAGGCAAGCCCGCCCAAAATCATCGCATAGACCAGAACCGCGCGTACCGGACGGCGCGCGATATAGCCGGAGCTGTTGCGGTATCCGCGTTTGCTGCGATCAAACGTACGGTTGAACCAGCCGAAGAAACCTTTGCGCTCCAGACTGTGTCCGTGTTTATGCGGTTTCAGCAATGTTGCGCAAAGCGCGGGCGTCAAAACCAGCGCCACCAGAACCGACAGGGCCATGGACGACACAATGGTTAAAGAAAACTGGCGGTAAATGGCACCGGTCGATCCGCTGAAAAACGCCATCGGCACAAATACGGCAGAAAGGACAAGCGCAATACCCACCAGCGCCCCCGTGATCTGCCCCATGGATTTGCGTGTGGCTTCGCGCGGCGGCAGGCCGTCTTCTTCCATCACGCGTTCCACGTTTTCCACCACCACAATGGCGTCATCGACCAAAAGACCGATCGCAAGGACCATGGCAAACATAGTCAGCGTGTTAATGGTAAACCCAAAAGCCGCCAAAACCCCGAAAGTCCCCAAAAGAACAATCGGCACCGCAATGGTGGGGATCAGCGTCGCGCGGAAGCTTTGCAGGAACAGATACATGACAAGGAAGACCAGTACTACGGCCTCGATCAGCGTATGCACCACGCTTTCAATCGACAAACGGACAAAAGGCGTCGTGTCATAGGGATAGAAAATGTCGATATCTTCGGGCAGGAATTCGCGTAGCTCCGCAATGCGTTTTTTCACCGCATCCGCTGTATCCAGCGCATTCGCGCCGGTCGCC
>JAVEWI010000161.1:0-4844 GCA_034004625.1 Bdellovibrionales bacterium | reverse complement strand
GATCGTTGAAGGTCACTGTGACGAGCGCGGTACCCGCGAATACAACCTGGCTCTGGGCGAAAAACGCGCGATGGCCGTACGTAACTACCTGATCGCCAACGGTGTTGCACCGAACCGCGTTCAGACCATTTCGTATGGTAAAGAGCGTCCGGTTATCCTCGGTTCCGACAACACGTCCTGGGCGCAAAACCGCCGCGGCGTTCTGGTTGTCCAGTAATCGCGCTTAACGGAAAGGTCTGAGACGTGGTTCACGCATCCCGTCACATCAGCAAACGGAATAAAACAGGGCTCCTGCTTGGCGCAGGGGCTCTGTTTGCCGTGCTGATGACAGCCGGATCGGCTGCCAGTTTCGGACAAAGCGGTGATATGAGCCAATTGATGGGCCGTATCAACCAGCTTGAAAATCAGGTGCAAACGCTGAGCCGCTCGGTTTACCGCGGCACAGCGCCCAGCGCCGCCGAAGCTGCCGCGTTTTCAGGCAGCGGAAATTCTTCTGCGCTTGCCAGCATCGAGGTGCGCCTCAGCCAGCTGGAAAGCCAGCAGCGCAGCCTGCTCGGTCAGGTTGAACGCATGAACCATGACGTGCAGCAGATGAAAACGCGCCTTGACCGCGCCCTGGCCGATAACGACCAGCGTTTCCAGCAATTGGAACGCGGCGGTGCGGTTGGCGCGGCAACCGGCAGCTCTTCTGCGGGGACGTCCACGGGCATGGTCGCCACGGGCGATCTTTATGCCGAAGATGTGACCAAGCAGGTCACCCAGACAGGTACGCGCAGCAGCGGTAATGCGGGCGAGCGTAATCTGGGTACGATTTCGACCGGTACCGGCGGCAACCGCGCCAGTGACCCGGCCAATATTCTCTACGACAATGCTTTCAGCGATATCCGCGAAGCAAAATACGAAGCGGCCGAAGATAAATTCAAACGTTTCATGGCGATGTATCCCAGCCATACGCTGGCTGCCAACGCGCAATACTGGCTGGCGGAAACATATTATGTGCGCGGTAATTACGCGCAGGCCGCACGTATGTTTGCGCAAGGCTATCAGGATTATCCCAAGGGCAGCAAAGCACCGGACAGCCTTTTGAAACTTGGCCTGTCTTTGGCGCAGCTGAATAAAAAAGAAGATGCCTGCCTGTCTCTGGCGCAGCTGAAAAAAGAATATCCGGGCGACCAAAGCCCCGTTATTCGCCGCGCGGATCAGGAAATCAAACGCCTTGGCTGCCGTTAAACCGCCGCGCGTTGCGCCACTGTTTTCTATGAATATCCCCCACATTTCGATCAACGCGGGTTTTGAACAAACCCTTGCGCGTATTTGCGCGGATGCCGGTGTTGATGTATCCGGCGGCATCGCGCTTGCGGTATCGGGCGGCGGGGACAGCATGGCGCTGGCCGTTCTGGCGGCGCAGGTTTTGTTGCCGCAAGGCGTAAAGGTCAAGGCCTATATCGTCGATCACGGCCTGCGCCCGGATGCGCGGGCGGAGGCAGAGGCCGCAGGGCGCAGTCTTGCCACCCTTGGCATCGCGCATGAAATCCTGACATGGGACGGCGCCAAGCCGCAGACGGATCTTCAAGCCAGCGCACGCCGCGCACGTTATGCCTTGCTGGCCGATGCCTGCCGCCGCGACGGGTTTAAAATTCTGTTGACCGCGCATCAGGCGGAAGACCAGATGGAAACATTCTGGATGCGTTTGGCGCATGGCAGCGGCATTGACGGGCTGGCGGGTATGGCTGATTTGCGCGTGCTGGCGGCGGATGTTTATGTGGCGCGGCCGCTTTTGGCATTCACGCGGGATGATTTGCGCGGGGTTTGCACGGCGGCGGGGGTTGATTGGGCCGAAGACCCGTCCAACGAAAACGACAAATTTTTACGTGTGCGCCTGCGCGGATTTGAACAGGTTTTGGCGGGCGAAGGTTTAACGCCGCAGCGCCTTGCGCAGGTCATGCAAAAAATGGCCGATGCAGGTACGGCGCTGGAACATACCGCCGCAGAAAAATATGCCGCCGTGGTGGGCATGTATGCCGCGGGATATGCACAGATTGATACGCGCGCACTAGGCGTTTTGCCGGACGATATTGCGCGGCGCGTGCTGTCGCGTGTGCTGTGCACGATAGCGCCCGCGGATTATCCGCCGGGGTTTGATATGCTGGAAAAACTGCGGCGCGGTTTTGCGGGGCATGGTGCGGGGTTTGATTTTACGGGCGTGACGGCCTATGGCTGCGATGTTGGCGCGGCGGATAACGCGGGATATGTTTTGGTTTTGCGCGAAGCCGCCGCCCTGCCGCCGCCGCAAAAGGTGACGCAGGAAACCCAGACATGGGATGCGCGGTTTGTTTTGTCCGGCTTGCCTCAGGGTTTGGCGGGAGAGGATGGCGAATCTTTAACCCTTGCCGCCTTGGGCGTGGCGGGGGTGGCGGCGTTAAGGAAACAGGCGGCGGGTGAAAAATCCGTTCTGGTGGCGCTGGAACAATTGCCGGGTAAAGTCCGCGCGGGGCTGCCTGCGCTCTGGCTGGGCGAAAAACTCCTGTCCGTTCCGCATCTTAGCTGGCATGATGCGGCGGCGGCGGCGGTTTTGGTTGAAGGTTTGGCTGGCGTACGTGTGTCTTTTCCGGCGGCAGAACAAAACGTTTTGGCGGCGGGTGATTGTTTCGCAGACGGCTAAGGCTATATAATGGTCTAAGGCTGTGTAATAATTGAATTTGTAACGGGTCGTTGCCTGAACGGCCCCATATTGACGACATAGAGGCTGGTATGAGAGAGCAAAACGATAACGACAACCAAGGCGGCAACCCCAACCCGATGGGCCGCAATTTGCTGGTCTGGGTAGTGATCGTGCTGATGCTGGTCGCTGTATTCAATATGTTCAGCCGCGACCAATCCGGTATGGCGGGCATGAAATCCATGGCCTATAGCGATTTTATCACGCAGGTCGATAACAAACAGATTCAAAGCGTCACCATCGTGGGCGATACCATGCAGGTACGCAAAACCGGCGGCGAACAATTCGGCGTGATTATTCCGCAGAATACCGATGTGGTCAGCCGTATCGAAGGCAAAGGCGTTGTGATTGACGCCAAGCAGGACACCAGCGGATCGCCGACGTTGTTCAGCGTTCTTTTGTCGTGGTTCCCCATGCTGCTGTTGATCGGTGTGTGGATTTTCTTCATGCGCCAGATGCAGGGCGGCAGCAACAAAGCCATGGGCTTTGGCAAATCCAAAGCAAAACTGCTGAACGAGAAAAATGGCCGCGTGACCTTTGCCGATGTGGCTGGCGTGGAAGAAGCAAAATATGAGCTGGAAGAAGTTGTGGAGTTCCTGAAAGACCCGCAAAAATTCCAGCGTCTGGGCGGTAAAATCCCCAAGGGGGTTTTGCTGGTCGGCCCCCCTGGTACGGGTAAAACGCTGATCGCGCGTGCGGTTGCGGGCGAAGCGGGCGTGCCGTTCTTTACCATTTCCGGTTCTGACTTCGTTGAAATGTTTGTCGGTGTGGGCGCCAGCCGCGTACGCGACATGTTTGAACAAGGCAAGAAAAACGCCCCCTGCATTATCTTCATTGACGAGATTGACGCCGTGGGCCGTCACCGCGGCGCCGGTTATGGCGGCGGTAACGATGAACGGGAACAAACCCTCAACCAGATGCTGGTCGAGATGGATGGTTTCGAAGCGAACGAAGGCGTGATCCTGATTGCGGCGACCAACCGTCCTGACGTTTTGGATCCGGCATTGCTGCGTCCCGGGCGTTTTGACCGTCAGGTTGTCGTGCCCAATCCGGATGTGAACGGACGCGAACGTATTTTGAAAGTCCACATGCGCAAAGTGCCGCTGGGCCCCGATGTGGAAGCACGCGTGATTGCGCGCGGTACCCCCGGTTTTTCCGGTGCTGACCTTGCCAACCTTGTGAACGAAGCGGCTTTGCTGGCCGCGCGCCGCGGCAAACGCGTGGTGGGCATGGCGGAATTTGAAGACGCCAAGGATAAAGTCATGATGGGCGCGGAACGCCGTTCCATGGCGATGTCCGAAGACGAAAAGAAACTGACCGCCTATCACGAAGCGGGTCACGCGGTTGTCGCCCTGCACGAACCGGCATCGGATCCCATTCACAAGGCAACGATCATTCCGCGCGGACGTGCGCTCGGCATGGTGATGCGCCTGCCCGAAGGTGACCGTTTGTCGATTTCCAAAGAAAAGCTGCACGCTGATCTGGCCGTATATATGGGCGGACGCATTGCGGAAGAACTTATCTTTGGCGAAGAAAAAGTCACCACCGGTGCTTCTTCCGACATCAAGGGCGCAACCAATATCGCCCGCCGCATGGTGTCCGAATGGGGGATGAGCAACGACCTCGGCCCGATTGATTATGCCGAACGCGATAATGGTTATATGGCTGCCAGCGCCATTGCCAGCACAACGCAGGCAAAGGTGGATGCAGAGGTTAAGCGCATCATTGACGAAGCCAATGCCAGCGCCAAGAAAACCCTGACCGACCATATGGACCAGCTGCATGCACTGGCGCAGGCTTTGCTGGAATATGAATCGCTGAACGGCGAAGAAATCCACCGCATCATCAAAGGCGAGCCGTTGAACCGCGTTTCCGCCGAAGAAGAAGCGGAAGAACGCCGCAAACGCGCCCGTCCGGGTTCTGTGCCGACAGCAGGGGGGATCGATCTGGGATCTTCCGATCCGGCACCGCAGGGCGGATAAGATAAATATCTGTTCTTAAAAAGAAAAAGCCGTCCTTCACCGGGCGGCATTTTCTGTTACGGCGCGGCGTTGACAAGGCGCGGGGCGGCGGTTAAGGTTTGCTGTTTTCAGAATATATAAAAGCTGGGGCAGCAAGGTGCTGC
>JAVEWI010000160.1:0-4869 GCA_034004625.1 Bdellovibrionales bacterium | reverse complement strand
CGGCACATCCAATACTTTGAACCGCAGGTAAAACGACCCTTCGCGTTCGCGGATATCCGCAGGTTGCAGCGCGCCGATGCGGTCATTCGCCGCACCCATCAAAGGCAATTTATGCCCGCGCGCAATGTCCACAATGTCGGCCACAACGGCGCTGGCCGTGGCATCGCCACCGGCGCCGGCGCCCATCAACAATACTTTGCCCACGAAATCGCCATCGACATAAACGGCGTTCAAAGGCCCGCCCACCGCCGCAATCGGATTGGCCGCGGGGACAAGGCAAGGTTCCACCGATTGTTCGATCCCGCGCGCAGTTTTGCGGGCAATGCCCAAAAGTTTAATGCGGAAGCCCAGTTCGCGCGCGAAAGAAATATCAAGCGCGCTGACGCCGCGAATGCCTTTGAAGTCGATATTTTTCACATCCGGCGTGCAGCCAAAAGCCAGACCGGAAAGAATGGAAAGTTTATGCCCCGCATCAACGCCGTCGACGTCGAAAGACGGATCAGCCTCGGCATAGCCGCGCTGCTGCGCTTCGAGCAGGACATCGTCAAAATCGCGTCCCGTTTCCGTCATGGTGGACAGGATGAAATTGCAGGTACCGTTCAAAATACCGTAAATTGCCTGCACGCGGTTGGCGCTGAGCCCTTCGCGCAGGGATTTGATAACGGGAATACCACCCGCCACGGCCGCTTCGTAGGCGATGCAGCCGGATGTTTCATTCAAATGCAGCAGGATTTCACCGGCGCGGCTGGCCAGCAAGGCCTTGTTCGCCGTTACCACGTCTTTGCCGGATTTGAGCGCACCGGTGACAAGGTCGAAAGCAGCGCCCTCTGCCCCGCCCATCAATTCCACGACCAGATCTACATTCGGGTCATTCGCCAGATCGCGCGGGTCGTCATGCCATGCCACATTGGCCAGATCAATGCCGCGGTTGCGCGTTTTGTCGCGGGCGGAAACCGCCGTCACCACAATATCGCGTCCCGTGCGGGCGGAAAGAATATCGGAATTGGCACGCAGCAAGCGAAACACGCTGGCGCCCACATTACCAAGACCTGCAATGCCGATACGGAGTGGCGTGGTCATCCACGGCCTCTTTCTGTTTTTATATACACCCTGTCCGTGCGCAACATGCGCAAACGGACGCCGTTTTTAAAAACTCTGGCGCAGGGGCGCACATATCAATGCCATATCACCCTGCCCGCCGCAGCGGCGCGCGACCTTAGTAAGGCGCGCCGTTTACGTACACATCAACACGGCGGTCTGCGGCTTCCTGCGAACGGCCACCGGCTGCGGCATTCGGCTCTTCATCGCCCTTGGATACAGCCTGTACCCAAGCAGGATTCAGCCCCGCACGGTTCAATTCGTTCGTTACCGCATTGGCGCGTTTTTGCGCCATTTCAAAGTTGATCATTTTGCGGCGCATGGGGTCGGTCACACCGTCCACGCGTTTGCTGGCATGGCCGACAACCGTTACGGCAACGCCGGCGGTTGCATTCTGGCTCACATTTTGCGCGACGCTGCGCAATGCGTTTTTCTCGCCCTGTGTCAGGCTGGAAGATCCATGCAGGAAGTAGATTTGCTGTACCAGCTGGCCGTAATCGTCGATAGACAGCAGCGAAGCGTCTTCGAAACCTTCAACCGGATAAACACTCACGGGATCTGCGGCAACGGGTGCCGGATCACCGGGCATTTGATAATTTTCAATTTCGTTCCAGGCCGGTTCGCGGTAAACGGGTTTCAATACCGGACGGTTTTTGTTGTGGCCGGTATAGCCCGTGGGCATCGGGCCGAGGTGCTTTTCTTTCGCGGATTCACGACCGTTCAGCCATTCCCATGTATCGATTTTACCATCGTCGCGCGATGCGCAGCCAGACAGAAGAACCATAGCCACTACCGGCAGAACAAAACGCTTCATGGAACGCATAAGACAGAAACCCCAGTTATAAAAAAAAGCGGCGCAGGATGCGCGCATATTTGTTTTGTGAATCAGCTTGATAGCTGCCTGAAACAGTGTGGCTGAAACCGCCGTTTTCGGCAACAGGATATAGTCTTCCCGCCCGAAAAAAGTCACTTTTTTCAATTCTGTGACATTCAGGCCAGCTGATACGGACGTTACGCCGGACGGCTTTGCCGGCGCTGTAAAATGACGGTACGGAAATGCAGATCACTGCCGTCAAGCGCCTTGCGCCCCGTAAAATCGGGCACCAGACGGTCGATAACGATGTCAATTCCGTCATTTGCGGCGGCGGCCTTATTAAACGCTTTGACCGCCTCGGCTATCTCGTTATGACTAACTGTATATTGATGTTCGCGCGATGCTGGCGTCGGGTATTGGATTTCGACATATCCGCCCGCAGCAACCATAGAAAACATTTTAGATAAAGACTTTGGACGGTTTTTTTCATCTATATACTGAAAAACACCCACGCTGGTCACCACGTCGAAAGCCCCTGCGGCATCCGTTTTGGGGCCCATTTCAGGCAATACTTCAGAATTCCAATTTATCTTTTTGTTTTTAAATGCTTCTTCACCGAGTGCACGCAGCACCGCGGCAGGTTCGGCCGCTGTCACTTCGTATCCCCTGTCCGCCAACATGGCGGCATCGGCGCCGGAGCCTGCGCCGATGTCGAGTACCTTGAGCGCTCGCCCCTCCGGCAACAATTCCAGCAGATCGGCATGCACTTTGGCACGGTCGAGCGCGTTGTATTGCTGCGCCAGTTCTTCGGCGCGGGCATTAAAATAATCAATGGCGGGTTTGTTCATGCCCCTGACGTTACAGGTAACGCGCGGCCAGTTCAACGTAATGTTTGGCGGAATACGGAATATGGGCTTTTTCCTCCGGCGTCAGGTCGCGCATATAACGCGCTGGCGACCCTGCCCATAATTGCCCCGCCGGTACCCGTTTGCCGGGCGTCACCAAAGCCCCCGCCGCCACCATGGCGCCGCTTTCGACATAGGCGCCGTCCATGACGCAGGCCTTCATGCCGATAAAGGCGGCATCTTCTACCGTGCAGGCATGCAGAAGCGCCAAATGCCCCACCGTGACATCCGCCCCGATATAGGTGCCTTGCAGCGTGGATGAAACGTGAATGACCGTGCCGTCCTGAATATTCGTCCTTGCACCGATTTTTATGTCATTTACATCGCCGCGAATAACGCAGTTGTACCAGATATTGGCATCCGCCCCGATTTCCACATCACCGATCACCTGCGCGCCCGGCGCCAGCCACACGCGGGGGCCGATATTGGGCATAATATCTTTGTAGCGATGCAGCGCGGTCATGGGCGTTCCTTTTTTGTCTATCGCAATGCTTTGGCTTATTATATAACCCTCCGGCGGTACCAAGAGGGAAAAAACATGCCTTTCAGAAAATTTGTGCAGGGCTACAAAGACTTTTACAAAAACTATTTCCAGTCGGACAGCAATGTCTATGACGAACTGGTGCGCCGGGGGCAATCGCCGGAAACGCTGGTGATCGCCTGTTCGGATTCCCGCACCGACCCCGCCCTTATCACCGGCAGCCAGCCCGGCGAAATGTTTGTGGTGCGCAACGTGGCCGCCATTGTGCCCCCGTACCGCCACGATACATCGCACCACGGCACCAGCGCCGCGATTGAATTCGCCGTCAAAACGCTCAAGGTCAAACATATCGTTGTACTGGGCCACAGCATGTGCGGCGGCATTCAGGCCTTGGCGAATAAAGAAGCCGCGTTGCAGGAATATGAATTTTTGGCGCAGTGGATGGATATCGCCACCCCCGCCCGCGAAGCCGTAGAGGCGGAGCTGGGCGATGCCAGTGCGCCGATCAAGCAGCGCGCGCTGGAACAGGCCGTCATTCTGGTATCGCTGAACAACCTGATGACATTCCCGTGGATTGCCGAGCGTGTCGCCGCAGGCGACCTGCAAATTCACGGTTGGTATTTTGACCTGAAATCGGGACAGATTTTCCGTTACAAGGAAAAGACCCAAAGCTTTGAAAAAATCGCGGCGGCGCTGATTGCGCAAAACGGCGGCGAAGAAGCCCCGCACCAACACCGCGACGATGGCGAATGCTGCGTTCCTAAGGATTAACGAAGCGCGCCCAAAACGCCGAGCGCACCATAGATCATCGCCAGATAGGCCAGCGCCCCGACAATTTCCACCGGAATATCGCGCGATGACTGCACCGTCATCTGCCCGCCCAGAAAACCTTTGCGTTCTATCAGGCCATAAGACTGCCCACCCCGCAGCAGGGTAAAGTTTTTGCCCTCTTCCGGTTTTAATCCGTAACGGTGCCCGCCGTAGGCAAGACCATCCAGCATGGTTTGCGGATTCAAAGGATCAATCACGCATATATCCTGCCCGCCGGATGTCCAGCCGAGGGACACGCCGTTTGCCGCTTTTTCCAGATCCGTCAGGTAAAAATGCTGCGTACCATCGGCCAGCGTCAAAACGCCCCGCATGCCTTCGACACGGAACACAGCGGTTTCGTATCCGTCATCACGGGTGAAGACGATTTCTTTTTTAAAAAATCCGCGGTTTTTACCGGTTAAGTACATAGAGGCCTGCTTTCAAATAAACACATGGTACCAGAATACAAAAAAACACCCGGTTTTTGAAGACCGGGTGTTTTTTGTATAAACGGTAAAAGCCGTAGCGATTAACGCTTAACCCACTGGGTGGATTTACGTGCTTTGTGCTTACCGTATTTTTTACGTTCCACAACGCGGCTGTCGCGGGTCAGGAAACCTGCTTTTTTCAGCGCAGCGCGCAGCGCGGGTTCAAAGTTAACCAGCGCGCGGGAAATGCCGTGACGTACCGCACCGGCTTGACCGGACAGACCGCCGCCAGCAACAAAGCAATCAACGTCGAACTGGCCGATACGGCTGGAC
>JAVEWI010000159.1:0-4956 GCA_034004625.1 Bdellovibrionales bacterium | reverse complement strand
CGCGGGCGACAAAGACGCAGGCGCCGGCGATCAGGGCATTATGTTCGGCTATGCCTGCCGCGAAACGGACGCGCTGATGCCCGCCGCCATTCAATATTCGCACGCCATCCTGAAATCCCTGTCCGAAGCCCGCCATTCCGGCGCGCTTTACAAACTGGGGCCTGATGCAAAAAGCCAGGTCAGCCTTGAATACATCGACGGCAAGCCCGTGCGCGCAACATCCGTTGTTGTATCAACCCAGCACGACGCCAGCCTGTCAACCGAAGAAGTCCGCGAAATGGTACGCCCGCACGTTGAAAACATCCTGCCCGAAGGCTGGATGTGCGATGAAAGCCAGTTCTACGTCAACCCCACCGGCCGTTTTGTCATTGGCGGGCCGGATGGCGACTGCGGCCTGACCGGACGCAAGATCATCGTGGATACCTACGGCGGCGCGGCCCCGCATGGCGGCGGCGCTTTCTCTGGCAAGGACCCGACAAAAGTTGACCGTTCCGCAGCCTATGCCGCGCGCCACGCCGCGAAAAACATCGTGGCCACCGGCCTTGCCGACCGCTGCACCATCCAGCTGTCCTATGCCATTGGCGTATCGCACCCGATTTCCATTCTGGTCAATACCCATGGCACGGGCCGTTTTGATGACGCGGCATTGTCGCAGGCATTGCAGGCCGTGGCGGATTTCCGCCCCCGCGCCATCCGCGAACGTTTGAACCTGAACAAGCCGATCTATGCCCGCACCGCTGCCTATGGCCACTTTGGCCGCGCACCGGAAGCAGACGGCGGCTTCACATGGGAAAAACTCGATCTGGTCGAAGCGCTCAAAACCGAAATCGCATCCAAGAAATACAAAGATGCGGAATTGAGCGACAACGTACGCGTGGCGGATTTCAAACGCTAATCCCCGCGCTACTCCACGGCCATGACCGATACCGCAGAAAACACGCCGCAGGAAACGCCCGCAGAAACCGGCCCCAAACGCCAGTTTTACGGACGCCGCAAAGGCAAAAAACTACGTACGCAGCAGCAGGGTGCCTTTGAAAGCATCCTGCCTGCCGCGACGCTGGTTTTGCCTGCGGGCGATGCGCTGCTCGACCCCGCTTCGTTTTTTGACAGGCCGGTGAAACAGGTCTGGATGGAAATCGGGTTTGGCCATGGCGAACATCTGGCATGGCATGCCAAAAACAATCCGGACATCGGCTTTATCGGCTGCGAACCGTTTATCAACGGCATTGCCGCCCTGTGCATGCAAATGCGCGAACATGATCTGGACAATATCCGCATATGGCCAGATGACGCGCGCTTGCTGCTGCGCCGCTTGATGCCCGAAAAACTCGACCGGCTGTTTATTATCAATGCCGACCCCTGGCCCAAAAAACGCCACCACAAACGCCGCTTTATCCAGACCGAAATGCTGGACACCCTGCACGGCTTGCTGAAACCCGGCGCGGAATTCCGCATGGCAACCGACCATGCCGATCTGGCGGGCTGGCTGGCCGAAAAAACATGTTCCCATGCCGGATTTGAATGGCAGGCGCAATGCGCCGCCGATTGGCAAACCCGCCCCGCCGACCTGCCGGAAACAAAATTCCAAAACAAAGGGCTCAAAGCAGGCCGTCCGACCGTATTTTTCAACTTTACACGCAAGGGTTGACATAAACTTGCCAAATTGGGTATAAAATAACAAACCCGATAGCAGTAAAGCAAGATATGGACCCGATATATATCAGATCAATGACCGAACAGGACATCCCCGCTGCGGCACGGGTGCTGGCGACTGCATTCAATTCGTCGGCCATGCATACAGAACAGCAGCTGGCGACTATCCCCGCCAAAGGCAGTCTGTGCAAAGCATTCGTCGCCACCCGCAGCGACAAAGTGATCGGGGTTGTGATCTGCGAACGCAAAAACATCCCGCACAACAATACTCATAGCCTGAGCATCGAACTGCTGGCCGTGGACAAAGACCACCGCGCCAAAGGCGTCGGCGCGGGATTGATGCGCCATACCGAACGGTTTATTCAGCGCAACTGGCTGGATGGGAAACCTGCCGATGTTTTGATTGAGGACCTGACCAAACGCGGCAACAACATGTCGCGTTATTACGAGAACATGGGGTATCAGGAATGGTTCGGCATCAGCGAAAATAACATGCCAATCCTTTATAAAACGCTGAAACCCGCAAAACCCGCCGGCACCGGGCCGTCATGATCCGGATCGCCCCGCTTGAAGAAAGCCAGTTTCCCGCCACCGCCAAGCTGCTCAGCTCCGCTTTCAACATCCCCGCCGCCAGAAACCGGCAAGAGCTGGAAAATACCTATGGCGGCCTGACCAAAATATTCGCCGCGGCGCGTGACGGTGCCTTGCTGGGCGTTATCCGTTGCCACAAATTCGACAACCACCTGTCGATCAGTCTGCTGGCCGTTGATGACGGCGCAAGGAAGCAGGGCATCGGATCACATCTGGTCCGCCATGCCGAAGATTTCATGCAGCGCGAATGGATGGAAAACAAGGAAACCTATATCAGCCTGGAAGACGCCACGCAGCGGGACAATCCGGCGTCGCAGTTTTACGAAAGACTCGGATATACGCCCTGGGCCGGTATGACGGGAAATGACGGCCTGCCCATGATGTACAAATGGCTGAAGCCGTAAAAAACCCCCATTTTTCTGTTTATTTTTTAGCCTTTTAGGCCTTTTGGGCCAAAAATCGCTTGCGAAAGCGGGCTTGCAGGCCTATAAACATGCTAAATCCCAAGCAAGAATAAAAAGGGTGGGCTCGAAAGAGCCCGCCCTTTTGCTTGAGACAAAACCGAGAGAGAACATGGAACAGACAACACAGGTCAAAAAAATCGAACGCGCCATCGCCCCCACGGCTGCCAGCATGGGTTACGACCTTGTGCGCATCCTGATACTGGGCGCGGGCACATCACGCCCGACCCTGCAAATCATGGCAGAGCGTCCTGACGGCACCATGCTGATCGACGATTGCTCCCGCCTGTCGCAGGCTGTATCCGCCATTCTCGATGTCGAAGACATCATCAGCGAAGCCTATGTTCTCGAAGTCAGCTCCCCCGGTATTGACCGCCCGCTGACCCGTTTGAAAGATTTTGAACGCTACGCCGGTTTTGAAACCCGTATCGAAATGCACAGCGCCATCGAAGGCCAGCGCAAATTCAAAGGCGTCCTGCGCGGTGTCGAAGGCGACATCGTCCTTTTGGAAACCGAAACCGGCGCCATGGCCCGCCTGCCCTTTGCCGATATGGACAAGGCCAAGCTGGTTTTGACGGACGAGCTGATCCGCGCGGCGATGAAAGCCGAAAAAGACGCCAAGAAGCAACGCGAAGATGCGGGCGAAGAATTTGACGAAGACTTCGACCTTGAAGAAGAGGAAGAAGACGAAGACATCGAAGACAACGATAACGAAGAAGACAGCGCCGCACCAAAAGCCAAAAAGCCCAAAGCTGCAAAAACAGCCAAGCCCAAGGCAAAAGCACCGGCTGCCAAAAAGAACCCCAAGAACAAGAAAAAAACCGGCAGCAAATAACCCGCCGCCACCGTTTAAAATCAAGCCATAAACCAAGACAGAGAAACAAGTCAAAACAGGAAAACAACGATGCAAGAACTCCTTCAAGTAGCTGATGCAGTTGCCCGCGAAAAGAACATCGACAAAGACGTCGTCGTTCAGGCAATGGAAGAAGCCATCCAGAAAGCCGGTCGTTCCAAATACGGCTACGACCACGACATCCGTGCCGTGATCGACCGCCGCAGCGGCGAAATTTCCCTGTTCCGCTACCGTGAAGCGGTTGAAGCCTTCGATCCCGAAAATCCGGAATCCGAAGCACGCTCCATCTTGCTGAAAGACGCGAAGAAAATTCAAAAAGACATCGAACTCGGCGGCTTTATCATCGACCAGTTGCCCCCGCTCGATTTCGGCCGCATCGCCGCACAGACGGCGAAACAGGTTATCTTCCAAAAAGTGCGTGACGCAGAGCGCGAGCGCATGTTCGAAGAATATCAGGACCGCGTAGGTGAAATCGTATCCGGCGTTGTCAAACGCGTTGAATACGGCAACGTCACCATCGATCTGGGCCGTGGCGAAGGTTACATGCGCCGTCAGGACGCCCTGCCCCGCGAACATTTCAAAACCGGCGACCGCGTCCGTGCCTACATCTATGACGTCCGCCGCGAACAACGCGGCCCGCAGATTTTCATCAGCCGCACGCACCCCGACTTCCTGGCCAAATTGTTCAAACAGGAAGTGCCCGAAATCTATGACGGCGTGATTGAAATCAAGGCCGTTGCGCGCGACCCCGGCTCCCGCGCGAAAATCGCGGTTATTTCCCGCGACAGCTCCATCGACCCCGTCGGCGCTTGCGTTGGCATGCGCGGTTCCCGCGTACAGGCCGTTGTCGGCGAATTGCAGGGCGAAAAAATCGACATCATTCCGTGGACGCAGGACGTGGCGACTTTTGTTGTCAATGCCCTCGCCCCGGCTGAAGTAACTAAAGTCGTTCTGGACGAAGACAGCAACCGTCTGGACGTTGTCGTGCCCGATGACCAGCTGAGCCTGGCCATTGGCCGCCGCGGCCAGAACGTGCGTCTGGCGACCCAGCTTTCCGGCTGGAACATCGACATCATGACCGAAGCCGATGAAAGCGAACGCCGCCAAAACGAATTCCGCACCAGATCTTCCCTGTTCATGGAAGCGTTGGACGTGGATGAAGTTATCGCGCACCTGCTGGTGGTCGAAGGCTTCACGTCTATCGAAGACATCGTTGAAACGTCCATTGACGAACTGGCCCGTATCGAAGGCTTTGACGGCGATGTTGCGGCGGAGCTGAACAACCGCGCCGCCAATTTCCTTGCCGCGAAGAAAATCGAATTTGAAAAAACGGCCAAGGAACTGGGCATCAGCGGCGAACTGTCCGACATTTCCGGCCTGACACAGGACATGATCCTC
>JAVEWI010000158.1:3041-4983 GCA_034004625.1 Bdellovibrionales bacterium | reverse complement strand
CCTGTGCAGGCGGGGGTAATGCGGCCTTCGGGCACAACGCCCGTTGCCTCCATAATCACCAAGCCTGCGCCACCTGCCGCGCGCGCGCCCAGATGTACCTTGTGCCAGTCATTCACAAAACCGTCCCGCGCCGAATATTGGCACATAGGGGATACGCCAATGCGGTTCCTGAACGTGACGCCGCGCAGGGTATAGGCAGAAAAAAGACCGGTATCAGAAGACATGGAATTTCCTTTGGTTTAAACAGCTGCCTGTTTTGCAGCGGATATTTTATCAAGCCATGCCGCAGCTGCCGCGGGGCTTTGCAAACGGATATAATCTGCCTGCGGATAAAGTCCAGCATCTGCAAAAATCGCGGCATAATTTTTGCGGTGCCGTCCATGGGTTTTAAACAGCCAGATAATAATACTTTGACCGGAAAACAGGTTGCGCAGGCTTTCTGTATTGCCATTACATACTTGTTTCCGATCCCATATCCGCAAAATACTGCGTTTCAGCAAACGCCAGAAAACAAGATAAAACGGAAAATCGAGCCAGACAATCGCTGCCGCCTGCGTCCATACTTTGTCCCGCGCCGCGGAATAATTACCGCTCATGGCCCATTGCGGCTGTTCCGCTGCCTGCGCTGCCAAAGCGCGGAAATCCTGTTCGTCCCGTTTTTGCCAACCAGGCAACCAATATATATCATCCATATCTGCAAAAGGAATGCAAAGGCGCGCGGCATAATTGCGGGCGAAAGTTGTCTTGCCCGAACCTGTGGCGCCAATCACGATAATACGGGGATAAATCTTGCCCGGTATCTGGTTATTATGCACGGCAATTTTCCTTTCCCTTTCAGCATACAAAAAAACCCGGCACAAGGCCGGGTTTTTTTTCAAGGATCGCCAACACACCTTAGGGCGCGCGCCAGCCTTTGTTCGTTTTGACCAAAGTCACACTGACTGTGTCTTCGCCGCTTTCAACGCGGTCTTCAAAAATGGGATTTTTCGCCCAGCTTTCGGTGATTTCGTGTTTTACCTGCACCCGCGCCTGGGAATAGGGCGCGCTTTCAGATTGCGGCTTGCTGTAGTCAATCAGCTTCAGCACCTTGGTCTTGCCATAGCACAAAGCATTATCCTGCTGGATCTTCTTGCCTTTGGATGTCACATCATAAGTTCCCTGCGTCACGGCAAAAGCACCCACGCGCTGATCTTGCGTACCGGTTTGCTTCAAAAGACCTTCCTTGACCAGAACATCTACCCATTCTTTATGCGGCGCACCGGCGAAGGGATTGGAAATGGTGATGGAAAAAGGAATAGAACGGCCCACTTCCATGCACAGCGGTTTTTCCAGCTCCGCCACTACGGCTTTTTTAACTTCGCCTTCTTCACCGCCGCAACCTGTCAACATCAGGCACGCCATGGCTGCCGCCATCAGGGTATGCTTTTTCATTGGTCTTCCTCCCGGTTTTATCCTGAATAAAAAAATTCTTTGATGCGCGGATTATAGGGGCGGCGGTTTTGCGCCTGCAAGCACAAAGTGCCCGCGCCACTTGCCTTCCCTGTTATTATCACGCCCCCAAAGTAAACAGCGTAAACACCTCGCAACAAAACTCCCGCATCAACGGGACAGCGGCGCAAAAGTTCCCCCGCGCCATGCCTGATCTTTTATGACAACGCGCCTGCCGATTCTTCACCTGACAGCTCTGCGGGTGAATGTTAAAAACAATAAGATATTATCCGCGCCCACATCATACCGCGCCCAGAATAATACCACGCCCAGACAGGAAAACACTTCATGACATCCAGCACCACCAGCCCCGCCGTTCAAGACACTGTGCTGATCCTCGATTTCGGATCACAGGTGACGCAATTGATTGCAAGGCGCGTACGAGAAGCAGGTGTTTACGCGGTACTGAAACCGTTCAACGCCCCCGTTGAAGACCTCCGCGCCATAAAGCCCA
>JAVEWI010000158.1:0-2941 GCA_034004625.1 Bdellovibrionales bacterium | reverse complement strand
GTGCTGATCCTCGATTTCGGATCACAGGTGACGCAATTGATTGCAAGGCGCGTACGAGAAGCAGGTGTTTACGCGGTACTGAAACCGTTCAACGCCCCCGTTGAAGACCTCCGCGCCATAAAGCCCAAGGCGGTTATCCTTTCAGGCGGGCCAGCTTCGGTCACCGAAGAAAACTCCCCCCGCGCCCCCATGGAAATTTTTGATATGGGCGTGCCGGTGCTGGGCATTTGCTATGGCCTGCAAACCATGTGCACGCAATTGGGCGGTTTGGTTGCAGCGTCTGACAAACGCGAATTTGGACGTGCCTTTGTGCGCATGGAAAACGCCGCCCTCCTCTCCGGCATGGGTGACGGCGCCAAGGCCGAAGTCTGGATGAGCCACGGCGACAGCGTCAAAACCCTGCCTGCCGGATTTAAAACCATCGCCGCCAGCGACAGCTGCCCCCACGCCGCAGTAGCCGACGAAGCGCGCGGGCTTTACGGCGTACAATTCCACCCCGAAGTCGCCCATACGCCGGAGGGGGCAAAGCTTCTCCGTAATTTCGTGATCGACATCGCCAAATGCAAAGCGGAATGGAGCATGTCGCATTTCCGTGATGAAATCATCGCGGCCCTGCGCGCCCAAGTCGGCAGCGAACGTGTGATTTGCGGCGTATCCGGCGGCGTGGATTCCACCGTTGTCGCCGCGCTGCTCCATGCCGCGATTGGCGACCAGCTGACCTGCGTTTTTGTGGATACGGGATTGATGCGCAAAGACGAAGCCGCCGAAGTCGTATCGTTATTCCGCGATCATTTCAACATCCCGCTGGTGCATGAAAACGCGGAGGATCTTTTCCTCAGCCGCCTTGCAGGCATCACCGACCCCGAACAAAAACGCAAAATCATCGGCAAGACATTCATTGACGTTTTTGAAGACGCCAAGAAAAAAGCAGGCCCCGCCGCATTTTTGGCCCAAGGCACGCTTTACCCCGACGTCATCGAAAGCGTTTCTTTTTCCGGCGGCCCCAGCGTCACCATCAAATCCCACCACAATGTGGGCGGCTTGCCGGATGATTTGCAATTCAAACTGGTCGAACCACTGCGCGCACTTTTCAAAGACGAAGTTCGCGCGCTGGGCCGCGCACTCGGCGTGCCGGAAAAATTCATTGGCCGCCATCCTTTTCCGGGCCCTGGCCTTGCCATCCGCATTCCGGGCGACATTACGCGCGAAAAACTCGACATCCTGCGCGCGGCCGACGCCATTTTTATTGGCGAATTGCACGACAAAAAACTTTATACCGAAACATGGCAGGCCTTCGCCGTGCTGCTACCCGTCAAAACGGTTGGCGTCATGGGCGACGGGCGGACGTATGACCACGTCCTCGCCCTGCGCGCGGTCACATCGGTCGATGGCATGACGGCAGATTACGCACCGCTGCCGCACGATTTCCTCGGCCACGTCGCGACCCGTATTGTGAATGAAGTCCGCGGCATCAACCGCGTGGTCTATGACATCACATCCAAACCACCGGGGACGATTGAGTGGGAATAGCCATTTATAAAAAAAGCGGCCTTATTCCTTGCCTCACGCTGTTGTACTTATTCATCCTTACAGGAAGCGCTTGGGGGCGAAGCTTGTCAAGGATAGCCCCTGTCAATTATGACGGAGTTTTAAGAGAAGCCCCACCTTTGCTCTGGACGATATTTATTAATTTATCTGTTTTCTTTCTTATTTGGGCTTATGCGAAAAAGAAGCGCAAGAACGATACGAAGCCCACTGTCGATACGCACAGAAAATCTATCTATTTCAACTGCTCACACTCGATTGCAGAAATCATGGCGACCGGATCCATTATTCTCTTCTCAATAAGCCTTTGCTGTTTTCTTTTTCTGAGTTTACAAGGCTGCATCTACAAAAACATCCCCTTCAAACCTGGCACCCTGCTCGAATACTTCGCATTTTTCGGCATATTCACTATTCCGCTTTGCCTACTTGGCGGTTTGCGCAGCATTTATATCTTTTTCCGATTTCCGGATGGGATGAAAACATCGCCCGCTGACAAACGACATTGCGCACAAGCCCTGTCGTTTTATATGTTTTCCCAGCTTATATTTTATATCACCTTCTTTTCATCTCGTTGCCCATGACCGTTGTAACGACAGCAACGAAAACTTTCTAACCTTGCCCCAAAACACAAACACATAGACACCGCGCCCTTTCCGTTCTATAAAAACATGCAACCGCCATTTGGTGGATCAACGTGCGGCCGCTTTGCGGCGTGCTGGTATAAAAGGGGTTGCAGCATGGTCAAATCAGCGAAAAAAACGGGCAAAACCACGACGGGTGCGGCGCAAAAAGCGTCCCGTAAAGCGGCGGCAGTCAAAGCGAAAAGCGCGGCGCCTAAAAAATCCAAAACAAAAGTCCTGCCCCACCCGCGCACGAAATTGACGCAGGAAGGATTGACGTTTGACGATGTCCTGCTGCTGCCCGGCGCATCCGACATTCAACCGCATGAAGCCGATACGTCCACCCGCATCACGCGCGACATCGGCATGAATATCCCGTTGCTCTCCGCCGCCATGGATACCGTGACCGAAAGCGCCGCCGCCATTGCCTTGGCGCAGGCAGGCGGCATTGGCGTTATTCACCGCAATTTAAGCATCGAACAGCAGGCCGAAGAAGTCCGCCGCGTCAAACGGTATGAAAGCGGCATGGTGTTAAACCCTATCACCATCCAGCCGGACGCGACATTGGCCGAAGCCCTCGCCACCATGCGCGCGCATAATATTTCGGGTATTCCGGTAACGCTGCAAAACGGGCGTCTGGTCGGCATCCTGACCAACCGCGATGTACGTTTTGCCAAAAACCCGAAACAAAAAATCAGCGAGCTGATGACATCCGAAAACCTTGTCAAAGTTTACAACAAGGCCGACAAGGAAAAAGCCAAAGACCTGCTGCACCG
>JAVEWI010000157.1:0-4984 GCA_034004625.1 Bdellovibrionales bacterium | reverse complement strand
ACGTCGGCGCGTCATCCAGCGGGAATTTCAGCGGATCAAGATCACGCCCCGTGGTTTGTTTGACCAGACGGATGGCTTCTTGGATAACGTCCAGCGTTTTAAGGCCGAGGAAGTCGAATTTCACAAACCCGATTTTCTCGACATCTTTCATGTTGAACTGCGTCGCGGGGACGGTTGCACCCGGATCGCGGTAAATCGGCACCAATTGGTCGAGCGGTTTATCCCCCATCACCACACCCGCGGCATGGGTAGAGGCATGGCGGTATAACCCTTCCAGCTTCAACGCAACGTCTATCAGCTTGCCGACCTGATCGTCGCTGTCGCGTGCTTCGCGCAGCAAGGGTTCGGTTTCAAGCGCTTCGGTCAGGCTGATCGGATTGGCGGGGTTTTGCGGCACCAGTTTGGCGATTTTATCCACCTGGCCGTAAGGCATTTGCAAAACGCGCCCCACGTCACGCACCACGGCACGTGCCTGCAGCTTACCGAATGTAATGATTTGCGCCACGCTGTCGGTGCCGTATTTTTCGCGCACGTAATTGATGACTTCGTCGCGCCGTTCCTGGCAAAAATCCACGTCAAAGTCAGGCATGGAAACACGTTCAGGGTTCAGGAAACGCTCGAACAGCAGTTTCATGGCGATGGGGTCCAAGTCGGTGATTTTCGTGGCCCATGCCACAACCGAACCCGCACCCGAACCACGCCCCGGCCCCACCGGAATATCGTGGTCTTTTGACCATTGAATAAAATCCGATACGATCAGGAAATAGCCGGGAAATCCCATGCCGTTGATAACATCCAGTTCGTAATTCAATCGGTCAAAATATTCCTTGCGGATTTCTTCGCGCTTTGCCGCATCCCATTCTGGCTTGAATACATAATTTTCAAGCCGCCATGTCAGACCTTTTTCAGACAGATCGCGCAGCGCATCTGCCTCGCTCATCCCCTCTTCGGTCGGGAAACGCGGCAGGAAAGGCTTTTCTTCTTTCAGCATAAAAGCGCAGCGGCGGGCGATATGCAGGGTGTTTTCGATGGCTTCGGGCAGGTCTTTGAACAGCTCCGTCATTTGTTCGGCGGATTTGAAATAATGCTCCGGCGTTACCTTGCGGCGGGTTTCATCCTGCACATAGGCGCTTTCGGCAATGCACATCAGCGCGTCATGCGCTTCGTACATCGACGGATCATCGAAATAGCAATTGTTTGTCGCCACAATCGGCACGCCATGGGCATAAGCCAGATCAAGAAGCCCGTCTTCCACCGCGACTTCTTCGGCCGTGCCGTGACGCTCCAGCTCCACATACAATCTGTCGCCGAAAATCTCTTTCATCTGCACGATCAGTTTTTCCGCATCCGGCATGCGGTTTTCGGCAATCGTGCGGGCAAGGCTGCCCTTGGCGCCGCCTGTCAGGCAAATAATGCCTTCGGCATGTTTTGCCAAACCTTCCCACGTCAATGCGGGTTTTTCGGCATGGGGCAGCGGATGCAGAAACGCCTCGCTCGATAATTTCAGGATATTCAGATAACCCGTATGGTTTTGCGCGAAGAGCAATATCTGGTCAGGCATTTCGCATTTGCGGTTTTTTTGCGCAACCTGCTCCGGCCTTTCGATATAAAACTGGCAGCCGATGATGGGCTGCACCCCCGCCTTGGCGGCTGTCAGCGAGAATTCAACCGCGCCAAACAAATTACCCGTATCGGTCACGGCAACGGCGGGCATGTTCAATTTACGCGCCAGCGGCACCAGATCCTTGATACGGATCGCCCCTTCGGCCAATGAATAGGCCGAATGGACGCGTAAATGGACAAAAGATGCGTGCGGTTGTGACATACCTTGTTTTCACACCAAAGGCATTGAATTTCAATCGTTTTTTGGCAAAAAGCATATATTGACATAACGGGGGCAAGCCCGTAATATGACGGCATAAGAAAATCAGCAGGTTACACAAGCCATGATGGGTAAACACCAAACGCGGGAAGAAATCTGGGACGGTTACGCCCCAACCCCCGCCCCCAAAAAACCGGAAGCCGCCAAAAAGGCCGAACCAGCCCCCGTGGTTGTTGCTCCGGCGCCTGCACCCGTTGCCGCACCGGTGGAAGAACCCAAGGCGCCCGCGCCCATCCTTAAAAACCTTTCGCGCGATACCATTGCCGAAACGTTCCGCACTTTCGCCGCGCAGGCCCGCGCAGAAAATGAAGCCTTCGCCCCTACGCTTGCCGCGCTCAACGCGCTGGTCAGCAAATGTCAGGATGCAGGGCTGAGCCAAATCGGGCTGGAACAAACCAGTTTCGATACCCTGCGCCAATTCAAATTATTCAAAGACGGCGCGTCCGAACGCGCACCGCATGCGCATTACGCTATTTTGTCAATTGATGACGCCCGCATTCTGGTGCGCGTATTGCCCGAAAAAGTCATCGATTGTTATAACGAAAATATCAACAAACCGCACAGCCAGCCGCGTTATCTGGACAGCGCCCAATTCTGGAACGCCACAGACAGCGAAGGCAAAAGCGCTTTCCGCCGTTTTGACCTGTCCAAAGACGCAGACCAGATTGAATTTGTGCAAACGCTGCTGATTACCGCGGCGGCCACCGGCGCGCTTCAGGAATTGCGTCAATACGACGCACCCGCAGCCACCGGTGACAAGGTTGCAAAACCACGCGCAGGCGGGCTCAAGCCGTAAGAAGACACCGCCGGATTAAACCAGACCGTCTTTCAATTCCAGCACACGGTCCATACGCGCCGCCAATTGGTGGTTATGCGTCACAACCAATGCGCCGATGTTTTCGGTGCGGATGGTATGCACCAGAACAGCAAAAACATCCTCCGCCGTTTTCGGGTCAAGGTTACCTGTCGGTTCATCCGCCAGCAACAATGCGGGGTGATTGACCAAACCGCGCGCAATCGCCACGCGCTGCTGCTCTCCTCCCGAAAGCTGCGACGGGAAATGCCCCATGCGGTGTTCAAGTCCGACCAGCGACAGCAAATGTTGCGCACGCGCGCGTGCCGCGTCTTTGTCTTTTCCTGCGATATATTGCGGCAAAAGCAGATTTTCAAGCGCCGTAAAATCCGGCAACAAATGGTGGAACTGGTACACAAACCCGATTTTATCGCGGCGCATCGCCGTGCGCGCATCGTCGGACGTATCGGTTGCCTCAACACCGCCCACAAAAACCCGCCCGTCCGTGGGGGATTCAAGCAACCCCGCAATTTGCAACATGGTGGTTTTGCCCGACCCGCTGGGCCCCAGCAAAGCGACAATTTCGCCACGATTGATTTCGGCATTTACACCGCGCAGGATATCCAGCTTTTCGCCGCCTTGTTCGAAACGGCGCGTAACGTTTTCCAGCTTCAATACGCTGTTTGTTTCAATACTGTTATTCACGGCGCAAACCCTCCACCGGATCAAGACGCGCGGCGCGCCATGCCGGATAAATCGTGGCGGCAAAAGACAACACCAAAGCCATCCCCACCGTCACCAGCACATCCCCCGCATTCAATTGCGCAGGCAATTTGGACAGGAAATAAATTTCATCGGCAAACAATTCAGTATTCGTCAGGTTTTCCAGCCAGCGGCGGATGCTTTCGATATTGCTGGCAAAGGCAATCCCCAAAACAGCCCCCGCAATGGTGCCCGCAACGCCAATGGTTGCACCGGTAAAAAAGAAAATACGGATAATCATGCCACGCGTCGCCCCCATGGTACGCATAATCGCGATATCGCGGCCCTTGTCCTTCACCAGCATAATCAGGCTGGAAATAATATTAAACGCCGCCACAAGGATGATAAGCGTCAGGATCAGGAACATCACGTTACGTTCCACCTGCAGCGCGTTATAAAAACTGGCATTGCTGTCTTGCCAATCCGAAAGTGCATATTCGCCCATCAATTCGTTTTCAACTGCCGCGCGCGTGATGCGGATACGGGCGGGATCTTTTGTCACAACTTCGACCGACCCGACACCATCGCCTGTGTTCAAGAACTTCTGCGCGGTTTCAAGCGGCATATAAACAAAACCATGATTGTATTCATACATACCGGCATCAAAAACAGCGCCCACAATGAATGCCGCCTGAATGGGCATGCTGCCAAACGGTGTGGTGCGGCTTTTGGATGATACAAGGAAAATCCGGCTGCCAGGAGCCAGGCGGTAACGGTCGGCAAGCCCCTTGCCGATTGCAATATTGTCACCGCCGAAATACTCATCACCATTCAGCCTGTCCACAATGGCGTCAGCCAAAATGGGTCGCACGGCGAAATCTTCCGGACGCATGCCGCGCACGACAACGCCCAAAGCATTGTCACCGATTTTGGCGAGCGCCTGCCCCTCTATCGCCGGTGTCGCCGTGATAACCTCAGGCAGTTTTTGCAAACGTTCGATCAAAGGCTCATAAGCCACAATGGGGCCGGCATAGCTATAAACATTCATATGCCCGTTCAGGCCAAGAATACGGCCAATCAACTCTGCCCTGAAGCCGTTCATGACAGACATGACAATAATCAGCGTCGCCACGCCCAGCATGATGCCAAGGAATGAAAATCCGGCAATGACGGAAATGAAACCTTCTTTGCGTTTGGAGCGCAAATAACGCCCTGCCACCATTTTTTCAAAAGCCAGAGAACCCATCAACCTGCCGCCTTGTCCGGTACATATTCGTTTAATGCATATTCCATCCGGCAATGCGCAATGCCGTGTTCGTCAAAATGTTCGCCAACCACAGTCCAGCCGTGGCGGGCATAAAACGCGCGCGCGGTTTCGCGTGCGTGGCAAAACATTTTGGCATATCCCCAATCGCGCGCGGTGTGATGCGCGGATTGCAGCATCATGGCGCCAATACCTTGCCCTTGCCTATCCGGCTCCACCGCCACCTGCCGCAGACGCAACCAGTTGTCCGGGTCTTTTTGCAATATCAGGCAGCCAATCAATGCCGCGCCGTCAAAAATCCCCAGCAAGTAATTATCGCCGTCCTGCGCGCTTTCCGCCGCTG
>JAVEWI010000156.1:0-4985 GCA_034004625.1 Bdellovibrionales bacterium | reverse complement strand
GCGTCTGGCGCTCGATTATGTGGATGTAGACAGCGGGCAGGTGAAAATATCCTCCGTTCTGCTGTTGAACCGCAGACCCGAAGAAGGCGCTGTCCGCCTGCCCGAAGATGCGCGCCGCGCCCTGACGGATGCGGGCATGTTGGCGGCGGATATGAATAAAAATTCTTTTGAAATCAGTGATATATCTGTTTTTCACACGCCCTTGCCCGCAAGGGATGGCATGGCCCCCGCGGCCAAAAAAACCGCCGCGCCGCGCCCGCCTCAGCGCTAGCTCTGTAACATTCATTTTGCGTAAGTATTCATAATTCCCTTGTTTTTTATATGGGGGTATGGTTTAAGAAGCCTTGAGTTTCGTGCGTACTCTGCCTGTGCGAGCCCTCCGGCACCTGCTTTGGGAGGGACATATTGTGCAAACAATATGAAGCGGTGAATTTCCCCAGCTGGAAAAAGCATCGCAGCGTTGAAAGAGTTTCGAGACGCCGTAAGGCGAATACAAAACTCTTCTAGGGCTGCGTCATGGTGATGTAGCTTTCAACGGTCTGCAAAAAGGAAATTTCTACATGGCAACCGGTATCGTAAAATGGTTCAACCCCACCAAAGGTTTTGGTTTCTTCCAGCCCGACAACGGCGGCAGCGATGTGTTTGTTCACATCTCCGCAGTTCAACGTGCAGGTCTTGATTCCCTGAACGAAGGTCAGCGCGTTTCTTACGAACTCGCGACCGAGCGCGGCAAAACTGCTGCGGCTGACCTGAAACTGGCAGACGCTGCGTAACTAACGCGCGTCTGTGCCAATCAGGCACGGATACATACAAACCTCTGCCAGCCCGCTGGGCAGGCAGGGGTTTGTTTTTCCAGCACACGCGGGTTTCCCTGATGATGCCGGAAAAGGCAGCGGCACATGGCCGCAAAAAGGGCGGCAAAGGCCGCAATGACGGAACGTCCATTTTGCGTTCCAAAGACAGGCCGGCCTTTTAGCCGCCATAAGCAAAAGAGCGGCACAGCCGCCATCAGGAAAACTTACAATGAAAGACTTCTCCACGCTGGGTTTGCCCCAGCAGCTTGAGGATTCCCTCAAGCGCATGAATTTTACGTCCCCCACACCTATCCAGGCCAAGGCTATTCCCATCGCGCTGCAAGGCCGCGATATCCTCGGCTCTGCGCAGACCGGTACCGGTAAAACCGGCGCTTTCGGCATTCCTTTGCTGCAACGTCTGCTGACCACCGATAAAACAACCGCGCTGATCATGACCCCGACGCGCGAACTCGCGACGCAGGTTTTGAAAGCGCTGCAGGAAATGCTCGGCCATGGCAGCGGTATCAAAACCGCGCTGCTGATCGGCGGGGATTCCATGTATCGCCAGCTGAACCAGCTCAAAGGCCGCCCGCGTCTTGTCGTGGGTACGCCGGGCCGTATTAACGACCACCTTGAACGCCGCAGCCTGAACCTGCGTGATGCAGGTTTCCTGGTTCTGGACGAAACAGACCGCATGCTCGACATGGGCTTTGGCGTGCAGATTGACCGCATCCTGAAACACATGCCGAAAGAACGCCAGACGTTGCTCTTCTCCGCAACGCTGCCGCCCTATATCATCGAAATTGCCAAAAAATACCTGCATATGCCCGAACGCATTGCCGTGGGTGATGTGCATACGCCGACGCAGAATATCAAACAGGAACTGGTCAAACTGAGCACCGCCGAGAAATACAAGGCGCTGACCGAGCATCTGTCCCGCCGCGAAGGTTCTGTGATTATTTTCGTCAAGACCAAACACGGCGCCGACCGTATGGCGACCAAATTGCAACGCGAAGGTCACAAAGCAGAGGCCATCCATGGCGATTTGAAACAAAGCAAGCGCGACCGCGTGATTGCCGATTTCCGCGACAAGGAATACCGCATTCTGGTGGCAACCGACGTTGCTGCGCGTGGTTTGGATATTCCGCATATCGAACACGTTATCAACTATGACCTGCCGCAGGTTGCCGAAGATTACATTCACCGTATTGGCCGCACAGCGCGTGCCGGTAAAACGGGCGAAGCTGTTGTTTTTGTCACCCCCGAAGACGGCGCGAAGTGGAAGGCGATTTATCACCTGATGAATCCGTCCGACAAGTCGATTAAAAATTCGGAACGTGCTGATGACCATCTGGTAAAATCCAAAAAACCGGCGGGCAAGAAATTTGCATCCCGCGGCAAGGATTCATTCGGTGACGGTTTCAAAAAAGGCGGCTTTGGTAAAAAGCCGGGCTTTAAAAAAGACTGGGGCCGTGACGACCGTGATGGCGGCGAACGCAAACCCCGCCGCGAAGGCGCCGGTTTTGACCGCGATGCGCGTCCGTCCCGCGATTATAAAGAACGCGCCCCGCGTAAAGAATATGGCGACCGCGACGCACGTCCCGCAAAGTTTGATCGCGATGCACGTCCCGCCAAATTTGATCGTGACGCGCGTCCCGCGCGTGGCAACCGTGACGACCGCCCGGCGCGTTTCGATCGCGATGCGCGCCCGTCCCGCGATTATAAAGAACGCGCACCGCGTAAAGAATATGGCGATCGTGATGCACGCCCCGCGCGTGGTAATCGTGACGAACGTCCCGCGCGTTTCGATCGTGATTCCCGTCCTGCACGTGGTAACCGCGAAGATCGTCCCGCACGTTTTGACCGTGACACACGTCCGGCAAAGTTTGACCGTGACGCGCGTCCCGCGCGTGGCGGCGACCGTGATGACCGCCCGCGCGGTCGTCCGGCCGGGAAGCCGACAGGTAAACCGGCAGGAAAACCCGCAGCAGGCAAATTCGCCCGCTCCGGCGCCGGTAAAAAACCTGCCGGTGCCAAAAGCGGCCCTGCGGGCAAATCCGGCGGCCTCGCCTCTCGTCCCCGTCCGAAAAAGGCGGGTGCTGGCCGCGGCTAATCCTGCACAGCTTTGATATCACAGATAAAAAAGGGGAATTGACATATATCAATTCCCCTTTTCCTCTTTTATGGCCTAATAAAAACAGGCATAGGGCAAAAAAGGGGAGAATGTTATGGCGTCTTTTCATGTGAAGGTTTCCCGTCATTCCCTGCCCAAGGCGGGGGTGCGTGCGCTGGGCCGGCTTTACCCGCAAATGACTCCGCAAATCCGTGCGATGCTTCGCACCGATGCGCATTTCCGCGGCCTGCTGCTGCGCTATGAATCTGCCGGTATCGGTAACGCCCCCGTTTGTGCCGATGCGCAGCAGGAAAGGGACGTTTTACAAAATGACCTTTTCCTCATGCTCTGCCTGCATCAGGCTACGCATGGCAAGGACGCGGCGCCGTATCAAAAAATAGCGCAAGCATAACAGGCGGTTTTTGCTGCTGCTTTTCCCACCCTGTTGTTTATCCGAAACTCCGGTCCGGCGGCATGTTTCTTCCGACTTGACTAAAATCAAATCATTCCCGCGGCGGCTTTGTTATTACAACCACATATAGGTTACCCGCAAACGCCGAGACAGGGGAGATTTCGCCCGCATGGATACCGCCAAACCCAAATATAATGACGATATCGTTCGCCTGTTTACCATTGCAACGATGTTCTGGGGCATTGCCGGATTTGCAGTGGGGCTTTTGATTGCTCTGCAACTGGCATGGCCGTGGTTGAACTTTGAACCGTATTTTTCATTTGGCCGCTTGCGTCCGCTGCATACGTCTGCGGTGATTTTTGCTTTTGGCGGCAATGCGCTTTTAGGCACCAGTTATTTTGTGGTGCAGCGGACATGCCAGACGCGGCTTTGGGGCGAAGGTATCGCCAAATTCACTTTCTGGGGTTATCAGGCTTTTATTCTTATCGCCGGTCTTGGCTATCTGGCGGGTGTCACCCAGGGCAAGGAATATGCCGAGCCTGAATGGTATGCCGACCTGTGGCTGACCGTGGTCTGGGTTGCCTATTTGCTGGTTTTCATGATGACGCTGAAAAACCGCAAGGAGCCGCATATCTATGTCGCCAACTGGTTTTACATGGCCTTTATCGTCACCGTGGCGATTTTGCATTTGATCAATAACATTTCCCTGCCCATCGGCATGGATGTCAAAAGCTATTCCGTTTACGCGGGCGTGCAAAGCGCGATGATACAATGGTGGTACGGGCATAACGCCGTCGGGTTTTTCCTGACCGCCGGGTTTTTGGGCATGATGTATTATTTCATCCCCAAACAGGCGGACCGTCCGGTTTATTCATACCGTTTGTCTATCCTGCATTTCTGGTCGCTGATTTTTATTTATATCTGGGCCGGCCCGCACCATTTGCATTACACGGCATTGCCGGATTGGGCGCAGACTTTGGGCATGACGTTTTCGATCATGCTGTGGATGCCCAGCTGGGGCGGCATGATTAACGGCATGATGACGCTCTCGGGAGCATGGCACAAATTGCGCGAAGATCCCATATTGCAATTCATGATCGTGGCGCTGGCTTTTTACGGGATGAGCACTTTTGAAGGCCCCTTGATGTCGATCAAGGAGGTGAACGCGCTCAGCCACTATACAGACTGGACCATCGGGCATGTGCATTCCGGTGCGCTCGGCTGGGTCGGCTTTATTACCTTTGGTGCTGTATATTATCTGGTGCCTGTCCTGTGGCATAAAAAATCCATGTATTCGCAAAAACTGATCAGCGTGCACCTCTGGGTCGCCAGCATTGGTATCGTGCTTTACATGGTCGCCATGTGGTTTGCCGGTATTTTGCAGGGGCTGGAATGGCGCACCTATGACGACATGGGTTTCCTGCAATATTCCTTTGTCGAAACGGTTGCAAATTTACATGTCTATTACGTCGTGCGCGCGCTGGGTGGTCTTCTCTACCTCGGCGGGGCATTGGTGATGGTTTATAACATTGTTAAAACGGTTGGCGATGACGTGCCTGCACGCGCATCCGCCTTGCCGCAGGGGGCTGCCCATGCTGGATAAGCACAAGAAGCTTGAAAAAAACTCCATCCAGCTTTTGGTTTGCACGGTGATTGCGGTAGATCG
>JAVEWI010000155.1:0-4990 GCA_034004625.1 Bdellovibrionales bacterium | reverse complement strand
TATCCTGTCCGATAAAAACCAGAAACGCGCGGGGATGGATTATCTGGACAGGCTCGACCTGACCCGCCATGCGGATTTTGCCGCCTTTACCGCCGCGCGGGCGCAGAACCGCATTGTGCTGCTGACCACAAAAAGTACCAAAACACTCCCCGATTTTATATTTCAGCCAAGCGATGTCCTGATGCTGGGACGCGAAAGCCTGGGCGTACCCGAAGATGTGCATAACGCCTGTGCCGCGCGTATTACCATCCCCATGGCGGCGGGTATGCGGTCGCTGAATGTCGCCATTTCGGGCGCCATGGCCCTTGGCGAAGCGCTGCGTCAAACAGGAGGCTTCCCGCCCTAGGCGCTTGATTTTTACGCGGCGGCGCTATTTAATGCCCCCATGTTACCGCAGGAAAACGCGCAGGAAAACGCCATGTCAGCATCAACCCCCCAAAGCGCCGCCAGCCACGCAGAAGCCCTGCAGTGGTTTACCGCTTTGCGTGACCGTATTTGCGCGGCGTTTGAACAGCTGGAAGACACGCTGGCCGGCACACAGCACCAAAACCTGCCCGCCGGCAGGTTCGAGCGTAAAAAATGGGACCGCAAAAACGAAGACGGCAGCGCGGGCGGCGGCGGCGAAATGTCCATCATGCGCGGACGCGTGTTTGAAAAAGTCGGCGTGAATATCTCATCCGTACACGGGCTTTTTTCCGAAAGCTTCCGCGCGCAAATTCCGGGCGCGGCGGAAAACGGCGGCGCTTTTATGGCTTGCGGCGTCAGCCTTGTCGCGCATATGCGATCCCCCCTTGTCCCCGCAGTCCACATGAATACCCGCCGCATTGAAACATCCAAAAGCTGGTTTGGCGGCGGCGCCGACCTGACCCCCATGTACCCGGATGCAGCGGATACAGCAGATTTCCATGCGGCGTTCAAAACCGCCTGCGATGCGCATGACGAAGAGTATTATCCCAAGTTTAAAAAATGGTGCGATGAATATTTCTTTTTGCCGCACCGGAACGAAGCGCGCGGCGTGGGCGGCATTTTTTACGATTATCTGGACAGCGGCGACAAAGCGGCCGATTTCACTTTTACCCGCGATATTGGCGAGGCTTTTTTGAATATCTATCCGCAAATCGTGGCGCGGCATATGAACAAGCCGTGGACAGATGCCGAGCGTGAACATCAATTGATCCGCCGCGGGCGCTATGTCGAATTCAACCTGCTGCACGACCGCGGCACGCAATTCGGATTAAAAACCGGCGGCAATACCGAAGCCATTTTGATGTCCATGCCGCCCGAAGCGAAATGGCCCTGAACCGCTGCTGTGCCTAAATCCGTATCAGGCGCGCTGGGCATAATCCGTTTGTAATTTTTTAAGGCAAGCGGTACGGCCCGGCACAAAATCCTGCGCCACCCACCAGTCTTCTATGTTGGCCAATATCCGGCCCACTTCCGGCCCTGCGGCAATACCCAGCGCCAGAACATCATCGCCCAGCATCGGGAAACGCGGCGCGCGGAACCCGGTGGCGCAGGTATAAATTTCGGCAAGATTTTCTTCCTGCCCCTTGTCCGCCGCCTGCAGCAGCAGCAAGCTGCGCACCAGATCATTGCCAAGGCGGTAAACCACGGCGCGGGTTTGTTTTTCCGTCATGCGCAGATGTACATCCAGCGCAGGTTCCAGCATAGCATACAGCTGCTGTGTTTGTTCATTCGACAGGCGCAGGTCATGGCTGATGTCGCTGACGCCCTGCACGGTGACTTCCAGCACAGCGGCAAGGCGGCGCATGACAAAACCGGGGCTGTGATATTTTTCCTCAAGCGCCACCAGCCGCCGCAGGCGTTCAACATGCGTTGCCTCCGGCAGGAATTGCGTCACAATCCGGTGTTCCATCATCAATTGCCAGACATCGGCGCAGCGCGGCGATTCCAGCAATTTCAGCGTTTCCGTGCGCACACGTTCGGCAGAAAGACGCGGAATCTGGTCAGCCATTTTTTCGCAGGCCGCCAGTGCCGCCACATCTGCGGCCCCGCGCCCCAAATGCGCGTAAAAACGGAAAAACCTTAAAATCCGCAAAACATCTTCGCGGATACGCGCCTCGGCATCGCCAATAAAGGCAACGCGGCCGATACGTAAATCTTCCATCCCGCCGAAATAATCATGCACATCGCCATCAATCGTGGCAGACAGCGCATTCATGGTAAAATCACGCCGCGCCGCATCGACGCGCCAATCGTCCGTAAAATCCACATCGGCATGGCGCCCATAGGTTGCGACGTCGCGGCGCAGGGTTGTGATTTCAAACGGGCTGCCGTCAATCACCGCCGTCACCGTGCCGTGTTTAAGCCCCGTGGGCACCACAGTGATTTTATCCGCCTCCAGCCGCGCGATGACCTCTTCAGGCTTTAACGGCGTTGCAATATCAATATCCATCACACGGCGGTTGACCAATGCGTCGCGCACGCAGCCGCCCACAAAACGCGCATCGCCGTCATTTGCCTGCAAGGCATGCATCACACGCAGGGTTTCCGGCGCGACCATCCATGCCTGTTTGCTGAGTTTGCCCAGAAGAACCGTCATTTTAGAACCGTCATTTGTCGCCTTCGTCAATTACGTCCAGAAAGTTTTTAAGCATGCCGGCCGTCGCGCCCCAGATGTGGAATTTTTCCCAATCGCAGGCATAAAAATGACGCATGATGCCGCGGAATTCGCGGCTGCGCTGAAAAATACAGCCCGGCGCGGAAAGATGCGACAGCGGCACGTCAAAAATTTCCGCCACCTCGAAATCATCCGGTTTCCAAACGGGAATTTCCGATACAAATCCCACCACGGGGCGCACCAAAAAACCCGTGCCGGTAATGTAATCATCCAGCTGGCCCAAAATACGCACGCTTTCGCGCGGCAGGCCGATTTCTTCTTCCGCTTCGCGCAGGGCGGTTGCGGCGGCATCGTAATCCTGCGCCTCTACCCCGCCGCCGGGGAAACTGACCTGCCCCGCATGGGCGGTCAGATGAGAAGTACGCTGCGTAAAGACAACCGACAAATCATCCCCCCGCGGCAAAAGCGCAATCAAGACAGCCGCATCACGGTAAGGCGGCGGCGGCGTTTGCCAATCGGGCGTCAGCAAGTGGTCGCCCTGACATTCCTGCCCGCAGCGCGCGCGGTAGGCAGAAAGTTTTTTTTCTATCAGGGGGAGTTTTTGCATGTTGGCTTTTACTTCTTTTATTCTTTTTTATCTTCAGGCGCTGGCGAAACGTTACCGAGCGCAAAAAACACGCCGCCACTGTAAACACCGTAAAGATCGGCATTTTCCGGATGCGGCTGCGCCAATGCGGCCAGATCGTAATAAACGCTCCGGTGCAGCCGCGCCTCCAGTCCGCCCCGTATATGTATATAGGGCACAGGCGTCTGGCCTGCCAGATTTGCCCCAAGGCGAAGCCCGTGCGCCGCATCCAGCGTCACCCAATCGTCGACATTTGTCCTGAATAGCAGGTTTTCACCTTTTTCAGAAGCCTCTCGCCGCAGCTCCACCGCAATAAAAGGCGCATCTTCGACATCTATCCGCCCCCGTTCCGCCGGCGTTTGCAACCAGAAATCGCCGTTTTCATCCCGCCGCAGCACGGTTGCAAAGAGTTTTACCAGATTATGCCGCATAATCGGCCGCCCCTGATGCAGCCATGTGCCGTCGCGCAAAATGCGGATGGCGAAATCTTCTTCGGGCAATCCGGCGGATGCCGAGGGCTGTGGCGGCAGATTTTCAGACATTTCTTTCGGCTTTTTTCATTATCGACTACTATAATAATAGCAGGTCCACCCATTCTCAAAGGAAGATCCATGTCTGTCGAGCCGATGCGCACCGAAATCACCCCCGATCTGGAACAACAAGCCGTCAAGTTGAAAGGCAAGCTGTCGAGCGCGCGCGAATCTGTGCGTACCGTGATTTTCGGTCAAAACCGCGTGGTCGATCTTTGCATGACATCCATTTTATCCGGCGGCCATTTCCTGCTGATGGGTCTGCCCGGCCTTGGCAAGACCAAGCTGGTCGATACATTGGGCACCGTTTTGGGTCTGGACAGCCGCCGCGTGCAATGTACCCCCGACCTGATGCCGGCGGATATTCTGGGTTCGGAAATTCTGGGCACCACCGCGGATGGCAACAAGGGCTTTACATTCCTGAAAGGCCCCATTTTCTGCCAATTACTGATGGCGGATGAAATCAACCGCGCCAGCCCCCGTACCCAATCCGCGCTGCTGCAGGCGATGCAGGAATATCAGGTATCCGTGGGCGGCACGACATACGACCTGCCCCGTCCTTTCCACGTCATGGCGACGCAAAACCCGCTGGAACAAGAGGGTACCTATCCCCTGCCCGAAGCGCAGCTGGACCGTTTCATGCTGCAAATCAATATCGGATACCCCGATGCCGCGGATGAACGCCGCATGATGCTGGCCACCACCGGCACCAGCGAAGACAAAGCCACCCCCGTTTTCACGGCCGAAGAAATCATGGCGGCGCAGCGCACCGTGCGCCAGCTGCCCATCGGACAAAAAGTCGTGGACGGTATTTTGCATCTGGTGCAATCCGGCCGCCCCGAACAAACAAAAATCGATAGCGTAAAACGTTTCGTCAGCTGGGGCCCCGGCCCGCGTGCGGCGCAGTCCTTTATGCTGGCGGCGCGTTCATATGCTTTGTTAGACGGGCGCTATACGCCGTCGCTGGATGACGTCATTGACATCGCGCCCGCGATTTTGCGTCACCGTATGGCTTTGCATTTCGCCGCACGGGCAGAGGGTAAAACGCTCGACGATATCATCAAGGAAATGTGCAGCGCGCTGTCTTAAACGCCCCCTTAATCACCCAGCGGATAATATTCCATCGGCTGGTACACGGGGCCTTCGCTGCCGCTATAGCTTTCATACAGTACGAAATCTTATACCGGTAACGGCGGCAGTTTAAACAGGTTATGTGCCTGCATGAACGCGCCGATGCCGTCTTCGTCCGGCATC
>JAVEWI010000154.1:0-5004 GCA_034004625.1 Bdellovibrionales bacterium | reverse complement strand
CGCGCAAATGGATCCCCGAATTTGTTGAAAAAGCGAAAAAGCTGAGCGTGAATGCCGGCCATGAAGCCAATACCGATCTTGGCCCCGTTATTTCCTGCGCGGCGAAAGACCGCATTTGCGGCCTGATTGAACAGGGCGTGAAGGAAGGCGCGAAGCTGGAGCTGGACGGCCGCAGCAGCGCGCCCAAGGGCTACGAAAAAGGCAATTTTGTCGGCCCCACCATTTTCTCCGGCGTCAAAGGCGACATGGACATTTATACCAAAGAAATCTTTGGCCCCGTCCTTTGCATTGTCGAGGTGGATACCTATGAAGAGGCCATCGCCTTCGTCAATGGCAACCCCAACGGCAATGGCACCGCTATCTTTACGCAGTCCGGCGCCGCCGCGCGTAAATTCCAGGAAGAAATCGACGTCGGCCAGGTCGGCATCAACGTGCCCATTCCCGTGCCGGTACCGCTGTTTTCCTTCAGCGGGTCGCGCGCATCCAAACTGGGCGATCTGGGCCCCTACGGCAAACAGGTTATTTTGTTCTATACCCAGACCAAAACAGTGACCTCGCGCTGGTTTGACGATGCGTCCACAGCGGGCGGCGTCAATACCACCATCAGCCTGAAATAAACCAAAGAGGCCCCGATGTTTTTCGACCTGAGCGAAGACCAGCGCGCGTTTCAACAAGCCGCGCGTGATTTTGCCGATGCGGAAATGAAACCGCAGGCTGCGGAATGGGATGCCACCGCGCATTTCCCCGTGGACGTTATCCAAAAATCGGGCGAAATGGGTTTTTGCGCCATGTATTGCCCGCCGGAAAACGGCGGCATGGGGCTGAGCCGTCTGGACGCTGCGATTATCCTCGAAGAACTTTCAACCGCCTGCCCTTCTACGGCTGCTTATATTTCCATCCACAACATGGTGGCATGGATGACATGCACATGGGGCACGGCGCAGTTGAAATCCGAATGGGCGGCGGCGCTGACATCCGGGCAAAAACTGTCTTCCTATTGCCTGACCGAGCCCGGCAACGGGTCGGATGCCGGCAACCTGAAAACCCGCGCGGAAAAAGTCGACGGCGGCTGGCGTTTGACAGGGGCGAAGGCTTTTATTTCCGGCGCGGGCGCGACGGATTATCTGGTCGTTATGGCACGCACGGGCGGCGCAGGGCCCAAGGGCATTTCCGCCTTTGCCGTGGATGCCAAGGCCGAGGGCATTGCCTATGGCCGCAAAGAAGAAAAAATGGGATGGAACAGCCAGCCCACGCGCGGCATTACGTTTGACGGCGTTTTTGTGCCCGACCATCATTTGCTGGGCGCGGAAGGGCAAGGATTTACGCTGGCCATGAAGGGGCTAAACGGCGGGCGGATCAATATCGCCGCCTGTTCACTGGGCGGGGCGCAGGCGGCTTATGACGCGGCCTGCGGTTATGTGCATACGCGCCAGCAATTCGGGCAAAGCCTTGCGGGATTTCAATCCGTACAATTCAAAATTGCCGATATGGCGACACGTTTGATTGCCGCACGCACCATGGTGCACCGCGCCGCCGCCAAACTGGACGCGGGCGCACCCGATGCCATCACGGCCTGCGCCATGGCCAAACAATTCGCATCCGACCATTGTTTTGACATTGTGAACGATGCGCTGCAATTGCACGGCGGATACGGATATACCCGCGATTATCCGGTTGAACGGTTGCTGCGCGATTTGCGCGTGCATCAAATTCTGGAAGGCACCAATGAAATCATGCGCCTTATTATTTCGCGCAGCGTCCTGGAGGACGCGAAACGATAACGTCCTGGAGGACGCGAAACGATAATCTTCACCTCTTGCACAAGGATTTCGACATGACACAGCACATCGCCTTTATCGGTCTTGGCAACATGGGCGGCCCGATGGCCCTGAACCTGTGCAAGGCGGGATATAGCCTGACCGTTTTCGACGTCATGCCGGAAGCCGTCCAAAAACTAACCGAAGCAGGCGCAAACGCCGCGGATAATATTGCAGATACGGTGAAGGACGCCGACATTGTCATCACCATGTTGCCCGGCAACGACCATGTTAAAAAAGTATATCTGGATGCGGGCGTATTGGCCCATGCCAAACCAGGCGCACTGCTGATTGACAGCAGCACCATCAATGCAGACGTTGCGCGCGATGTCGCGGCGCAGGCCACGCAGAAAAAATTCCGCATGATTGACGCCCCTGTATCGGGCGGCACGGCGGGCGCGGCGGCGGGCACCCTGACATTTATTGTGGGCGGCAGCGATGCGGATCTGGAATCCGCGCGTCCCTTGCTTGAAAAAATGGGCAAAAATATTTTCCACGCAGGCGCCAGCGGCGCGGGACAACTGGCCAAAATTTGCAACAACATGTTGCTGGCCGTTTTGATGATCGGCACCAGCGAAGCCTTGAACCTTGGCGTTTCTGGCGGGCTTGACCCCAAAGTATTGTCGGAGATCATGTCCAAAAGCTCCGGCCGCAACTGGACGCTCGAAGTCTATAACCCCATGCCGGGCGTGATGGAAAACGCACCTGCATCGCGCGGATATACGGGCGGGTTTGGCACCGACCTGATGCTCAAAGACCTTGGCCTTGCCATGGAAATCGCGGCCAGCGCAAAAGCTGCAACACCGCTTGGCACCCATGCGCGTGACCTTTACAAAGCGCATAGCGCCGCCGGAAACGGCAAACTGGATTTTTCCAGCATCATGAAAATGGTGTCGGAACAGGATTTGGAAAACTGCGCGTAACACGCGTGAAACATGCCTGAAACAAACAGGCATTTGTGCAAAAGGCGAAGGAAAAAACCTTCGCCTTTTTTCATGCACTTAGCTCCCGTCTTGTCATAGCGTAAATCTTTTTAGGAACACCACAAAACCTACAGGCGTAGGCAAGGTGACGAAACGACAATCACGACGAAACACAAAAAAACGTGAAAGGACTAAAACCATGAAAATCAAACACACGATGATGGCAATGGGTGCCGCAACCATGATCATGCTTCCTGCCGCAGGTGCGCTGGCAGCTGATTTTTCGTCCACAACGGCGCAGCCCGCCGTAGAAGCAGAAGCCGCCATCGCCGCGAATGTCAGCGATGAGAAGCTGAAAGAATTCGCCGAAGTGCATCAGGAAGTCGAAAGCATGAATGCCGAATATCAGGCAAAAATTGCAGCCACGTCCGATGCCACTGAAAAAAGCGCACTGAGCGCCGAGGCGAACAAGGAAATGATGGCCCTGGTTGAAGATTCCGACCTCAGCATCACCGAATACAACCAGATCGCGCAGCTGGTACAAAAAGACATCACGCTGCAAAACAAATATCGTCAGCTGCTGGTTGACTAACCCGACTGTCTTTCTTCCACCCCCGAAGAAGAATCCCGCCGCAGGGTCCCCCCTTGCGGCGGGATTTATTTTGGGAACGCCGGACAGAGCAATGAAAACATATCCGGCTGCCTTGCACGCGCCGGTTTTTCGCACACAATAAAAAACACCGCCGTTACAGGGCGGTGTTTTTTTATTTTCGGCTTGCCTGCTTTACATCTGGCTGCGAATGCCCGCGGTATCGCCCGTTGCAGGGAAAATCGGAACCGGCGCCCACCAGGAAGAGTTATTCGCATTACCAGGCGCATTCAGCGCACCGTTGGGCAAAAGATCTTCCAGCGCGCGATCAATAATATTAGAGTTGCTGGTATTGAAAACTTCCTGCATCAAACGCATGCCCGGGGGGCCCAGCGTATCGGGGATTTCTCCCCCCAGCATCTGGAACATGGTGAAATAGGGCGTGCCGCGTTCAATGGCACTGCCGATCAGGCTGCGGAAGCCATCGGGGTTATCGTTACCCCAAAGCTGCGCAATGCGGGAGCATTCACCCTCCGGCGTGGCAGAGGCCATGAAGCTGGTCAGTGCGCTGTTAATCTGGTTCACGATGCTATTGACGATGCTGTTAATCGCATTAGTGACCGCCGCAACGGCACCGCTGATAAAGCTGTTGATGGTATTCCATGCCGTGTTAATCCCCATCACAAAACCGGACAGGATGGGCGGGAAAGCAACGCCCAGCAGGCTGGTCGCTGTCTGCAACATGCTGACATAACCGTTCATGGTGCCGACATAGCCGTTCAGCGTGGCAAGGGGCCCTGCGATGCTGTCCAGAATGGGCTGGATGGTGGAATTCAGGAATTCGTTCATATAACCAAGAACCGTGGCCCCCAGAGCAGAGGAAAGAGAATCCGCAAAGTTGCTGGCATGCGCCTGCACCGTCGGGTTCACCACGGCATCAAGACCGCGGATCAATTTGGTGCTGGCCCCGAAGTCAGGGAAAGAGCTGGTGCCAAAAACCGTTTCGTTGGCAACCGGAATGGTGCCCGGCATGGTCACGTCAGAAAACATGCCGCCAAGACGGGAGGTCAAGGCCATGGCATGATCAAAACAGGTCATACCGGGGGCGTTGTCGTTTTGCGGCAGGATTTCGCTGGTATGGGCCTTGCTTTCGACCTGTTTGGCGTCGCCGTGGTTACGCGCTGCCTGTTCGGCTTCGGGCGGGCATCCCGGGTTGCTTTGGGCATTAGCGTAATTCGCCGTCACCCCGAGCCCGAGCCCCACAAACAAAACCACCGCGAAACACAAAAAACTGTTTTTTGTCATTGAACCGACCCACAATACAAACGGCACGGAAGCCCACAAAAACCCGACTCATATATACGGGTCCTTTTAAAGCCTATTCCCTAGTTTATCAAAAATTTGAATAAAATGTAATCTAATTCCCCCGAAAGGTTGTTAATATACTGTTTTTATTAAATATATTTGAAATTAACAGCCGGATTTGCATCAGCGCCGCCCCCGAAAGGCGCCGTTTTCCGAAACATTACAGCCGGAAGCAAGAAAAAGCCCGCCCCAAACCCCTTCCTCAATGGAAGTTTTCAGGGTTTTTCTGCAAATTGCTGCGGATGCTTTCAACCGTCCCCGGCGACATGTCTTTCATCTGCTCTGCCAGCGCCTTGAGCCGTTTGAAAGA
>JAVEWI010000153.1:0-5047 GCA_034004625.1 Bdellovibrionales bacterium | reverse complement strand
AAGAAAGAAGTGTACGCACTTCAAGTGCATCGACCGCACCATCAGAGAGCGCCATGTGTTCTCGAACCTGTTCCGTTGGTCCAGCCGGACATGGGCTTTGGGCCCTGTACTGTCCTTGCCCATTTTTGCGGGCGGTGAAAACACCAAGGCGCTTGAACGCCAAAAAGCGGTTTATGAAGAAGTTGTCGCCAATTACCGCCAGACGGTGATCGAAGCTTTCCGTGATGTTGAAAACAGCTTGTCGCGTTTGCAAACATTGTCGCGTCAGGCGCAGGCGCAGGCGATTGCCGAAACCGCGGCAAAACGCGCATCTGAATTGGCATCCATGCGGTATGAAAACGGCGATCTGGGATATCTGGAAGCCATCACCGCACGCCGCAGCGCATTGGAAGCGCAGCGGGGCGGCATTCAAATCCAAAGCGCACGTCTGCGCGAAACGGTGGGCTTGATCCGCGCCATCGGCGGCAGCTGGGATCCTGTGACGGTGGCAGCAGCGCCGGCAGTTCAGGCAGAAGAAAAGCCCGCGCCCAAGAAAGACTGATGCCGTGGTGTTGAGAGCCTTGAGCGATGCGGAAATAGAATCCGGCCTGCAAAAACCCGGTGCGGGTTTGCCGTGGTATGCGCATCTGTATTTGCGTTATTACATCGGCCCGCATGTGGCGGGGAAATCGGATTGGGAAGTTGAAACAAAGCGTTTTTACGATACCAGCGCCGCGCTTTTGGCTTTGGCAGAAAAACTGGATAACGGCGCCTTGCAACGCCGCGTGTTGGTGCCGCGCTTGGCGGGTATAGAAGACAGCTCGCGTTTTTGGTCTGCTGCCATGGTTTTGGAACATGTCATGATTGTGGGCATGGGGATGCGCGATATTATTTTGCGCCTGTCGCAGGAAAAACAGCCGCCCGGCCATGTGGATACGGCGCGGGTGAAGCCGCAGGGATTACTGCCTGTGCAAACGGTTTTGGATAATTATAAAGATTTCCCCGATGTGGTGATGGGCCAGATTGAAAAATCCGTGCCGAGCGAAAAACGCGACCCGCAGGTGCGTATGGTGCATCCGTGGTTCGGGCCTTTTACGCTGCGCCAATGGCATTGGCTTTTGGCGGAACATAACGCCATTCACCTGCGCCAGATGCAGGCGATTATAGCGGGTTTGTAACGCGCAAAATTGTAACGGGTTTGTAACGCGCAGAATTATAGCGGGTTTGTAACGCGCAGAATTATAGCGGGTTTGTAACGCGCAGAATTATAGCGGGTTTGTAATACGCAAAAGTTATGCCCACTTGAAAATCAAATAACCTTGGCGGCCAATCCCGCGGCAGTCGCGCCCGCGGGGACGGATTTGACAACAATGCTGCCTGCCGCAATTTTGGCGCCCGCGCCAATTTCGATGTTACCTAAAATGGTGGCGCCTGCGCCGATTTGCGCGCCTTTGCGCACCTTCGGGTGGCGGTCTTCGGCGGCGAATGCGCGGCCGCCCAAGGTCACGCCGTGCCAGAACAAAACATCGTCTTCCACCACGGCGGTTTCACCGATCACAATGCCGGTGGCGTGGTCAAACATGATGCCGCTGCCAATGCGCGCAGCGGGGTGAATATCCACGCCGAATAAATCCGAAACGCGGTTCTGTATCAGCAGGGCCAGCGGTTGCCGCCCGTGATGCCACAGGTCATGCGCCAGACGGTGGCATTGCAATGCGTGAAAACCTTTGAAAAACAAAAACGGGCGCAGGGCGTCTTGCGCCGCGGGGTCATGCGCCAGAATGCCGTCAAGGTCATGTGCGATTTTGCGCGGCAAATCCGCATCGCGGATGGCGAGCAGCGCATAGGCATCGCGGAAAACCGCGGCGGGGAAATGTGGTGTTTGCAATTTTTGCGACAATATCCGCCCTGTCGCATCGCACATATGTGCGGCGTCCAGAATCGTTTCGCGCAGCCACGGGGCAAAGCTGTCATCAGCGGCGCAGAGTGTCTCTGCTGCGCTGCGCAATGTTTTCCATGTGGCGGCGGGGGCGGTGGATATGTCTTGTTCTTGCTTCATGTTCAAGGTTTTAGCCAGTTATGCGGGGCAAGTCACGCAGTATATTTTTGCACATTTCCCGCGTGGGAATAGGTGCCGAAATGATTTTACTTTGCGCGTAATGCTTTATAAAATAAGCATCTTTTTAATATTGGAAGACAGATCATGACCAACCAGCCGCCCGCCATTCTGGAGCTTATTGGCAATACGCCGCTTGTCGAAATTACCCGTATCGATACCGGCCCCTGCCGTTTGTTCGCCAAGCTGGAATCGCAAAATCCCGGCGGGTCGATCAAGGACCGCATCGCGCGCCAGATGATCGACGTGGCGGAAAAAGAGGGCAAGCTGAAGCCCGGCGGCACCATTGTGGAAGCAACCGCGGGCAATACCGGCCTTGGCCTGACGCTGATCGGCGGGCTTAAGGGGTACAAGGTTATTTTGGTCGTGCCCGACAAAATGTCGCGCGAGAAGATTTTCCATTGTAAAGCCATGGGCGCCGATGTGCGCGTGGCGCGCAGCGACGTTGTGCGCGGTCATCCGGAATATTATCAGGATGTCGCGGCGCGCATTGCCGAGGAAACCGGTGCTTTCTACGTCAACCAATTCGCCAATCCCGCAAACGTTGCCGCGCATTTCGAATATACCGCGCCGGAAATTTTCACGCAGATGGAAGGCGATGTGGATGCGGTTATTTGCGGTGTCGGATCCGGCGGGACATTGACGGGTATCGGCAATTACATGAAAAAGCACAGCCCCAAAACCGAAATGGTTTTGGCGGATCCCGTGGGCTCTATCCTTGCGCCGCTGGTGAATGAAGGCCGCGCGGTGGAGCCGGGGTCTTGGCTGGTCGAAGGCATCGGCGAAGATTTCATTCCCGATATTCTGGACATGTCGCTGACGCGCAAGGCCTATGCCATTTCGGATCAGGAAAGCCTTGCAACCGCGCGTGAACTTCTTTTGAAAGAAGGCATTCTGGCGGGGCCGTCTTCCGGCACGCTGGCGGCGGCGGCGCTGAAATATTGCCGTGAACAGACAGAACCCAAACGCGTGGTGACGCTTATTTGCGACCGCGGCGATAAATACTTGTCCAAAACATTCAGCGATTTCTGGTTGAGCGAGCAGGGCTTCACCCCGCGCAAGCCCACCGGCACGGTCGAAGATTTGGTCATGCGCCGCCACGATATGGGTGATACGGTTTTTGTGCGGGCGACAGACCCCATTAAAACCGCCTATAAACGCATGCGTTTTGCGGATGTATCGCAATTGCCTGTATTGGATGAATCTGCCCGCCGTCTTGTCGGTGTGGTGGATGAAAAAACACTGCTGCGCCGGATGACCATGGGGGACAAGGGTGCGCTTTTGTCCGCAACCGTGGCCGAAGTCATGCGTGAAGCTGCGCCTGCATTGCCCAAGGATACCCCGATCGAAGCCGCCGCGCCGTTGTTCCAGCAGGGCGCTGCCATCATGGTGGTGGATGACGACCGTTTTATCGGCGTTGTGACCAGTGTCGATATGCTGAACCATTTTTATCTGAAAGGTCAGGTTGCCTGATGTCTTCTTCTTCCCGCAAAAACAGCGCATTTTCTACCCGTTGCATCCATGGCGGGCAAATGCCCGACCCCACAACCGGTGCGGTGAATGTGCCGATTTACGCAACGTCTACCTATGCGCAAACCGCGCCGGGCGAACATAAAGGTTTCGTCTACGCACGCGGCAATAACCCCACGCGTTATGCTTTTGAACGCGCCATGGCGGATTTGGAAGACGGCAGTGCGGCTTTTGCCTTTGGCTCCGGCATTGCCGCCATGTGCGCCATTCTGGATTTGCTGCCGGCGGGCGCGCATATGATTGCGTCGGATGATTTATATGGTGGCAGTTACCGTTTGTTTGAACGCGTGCGCAAGGATACAACGGGTTTGACCGTGTCCTATGTCGATATGACAGATGCCGAGGCACTGCGTGCCGCCATCCGCCCGAATACAAAAATGGTCTGGATCGAAACGCCGACCAACCCGATGTTGAAATTGACCGACATTGCCGCCGTGGCGGCTATTGCGCGTGAACACGGGCTTTTGTCCGTGGTGGATAATACTTTTGCCACGCCGTGGGGGCAGCGTCCTTTGACCATGGGGGCCGATCTGGTGGTGCATAGCGCGACCAAATATATTGGCGGGCATTCCGATATTATCGGCGGCGTTGCTATTGTGGGTGACAATCCGGATATGGCTGACCGTTTGAAATTCATCCAGAACGCCACGGGCGGTATTTTGGGCCCGTTTGACAGCTTCCTCGCCCTGCGCGGTGTCAAGACACTGGATGTACGCATGGAGCGCCACAACAAATCCGCCATCCGCATTGCCGAATGGCTGGATAAACATCCCAAGGTGGAAAAAGTCTGGTACCCCGGCCTGCCCAGCCACCCGCAGCATGCATTGGCCAAACGCCAGATGCATGGTTTTGGCGGCATGATTACGGCGGTGCTGAAGGGCGATCTGGAGGCATCGCGCCGCATGTTGTCGGCTTGCAAGGTTTTCACGCTGGCCGAAAGTCTTGGCGGTGTTGAAAGCCTGATCGAACATCCGGCCATCATGACCCATGCCAGCGTGCCGAAAGAACAGCGCGCGGCGCTGGGTATTTCGGACGGTCTGATCCGCCTGTCGGTCGGTATCGAATCTGCGGATGATCTGATTGCCGATCTGGACGAAGCTTTGGGTAAAATCTGATATCCGGTAAATTTAACATCAGGAAACGGGGATGCCAATGTCACGGTTAATTGCGGATATCGGGGCGACCAATGCCCGTTTTGCCATCGCGAATGATGCGGGCATTCAACATATAGACGTGTTGCCCTGCGAGGGTTTCCCCACGCTGGCCGATGCGGCGCAGGCCTATTTGAAACGTGTCGATGCCGAAAGACCGGATACGGGCGCCTTCGCCGTTGCCGTACCGCTCAGCGGTGCGGATGAAGTTTCCATGACAAACCATGTCTGGAGCTTTTCCATCAATGCCACGCGTGAAGCATTGGGATTT
>JAVEWI010000152.1:0-5058 GCA_034004625.1 Bdellovibrionales bacterium | reverse complement strand
CCGGTCGTTGCCAACGGCGAGGATGATATAGCCATCCGACGTTTCAAAGGCTTCATAAGGCACAATGGTCGGATGCGCATTGCCCATGCGCGGCGTTACCGTGCCGGATGTCAGGTAATATTGCCCCGCATTTGACAATGCCGCGACTTGTGTGTCCAAAAGAGCGATGTCGATATGTTGGCCGCGACCGTTTTTTTCGCGTGCGTAAAGTGCCGCCAGAATGGCCGATAGCGCATAAAGCCCGCAGACAAGATCCGATTTCGCCACGCCGATTTTATAAGGCGCGCCATCGGCGGGGCCGGTCAAGCTCATGATGCCGCCCATGCCCTGCACCAGAAAATCATATCCGGCGCGGTCGCGGTAGGGGCCCGTGTGGCCAAATCCGGTCAGGGAGCAGTAAATGAGCCGCGGAAATTCATCGCGTATTTGCGCATAGCCAAGGCCGTATTTTTCCAGCGTGCCTGCCTTGAAATTTTCAAACAGGATGTCGCAGGAGGCGAGGAGTTTTTTGAGCAGCGCCAATCCCTCCGGCTTGGTGAAATCAACGCCGATGGATTTTTTATTGCGGTTGGCGGAAAGGTAATAGGCGCTTTCGCTGGTGTCCTGCCCGTCTGCATCCTGCACAAACGGCGGGCCCCATGCACGGGTATCGTCGCCCGCGCCCGGTTTTTCGATTTTCAGGATATCTGCGCCGTAATCGCCCAGAATTTGCGTGGCGCTGGGCCCTGCCAGGATACGGGTCAGGTCGAGCACGCGGATGCCGTCAAGAGGTCCTGGCCTGTGGCTGCTGTCGGTGGTCATGCGCCTGTCCGTTTTGTGATGCCGCGCCGTTTGTGTGCGACTCTGGGTTCATACCGGCGAAAGTCACTATAGCCTTATGCCGCGCCGCACCCAAGATGGATAAAGCGCCGTGTGCAGATTTTATGCCTGTGCTTTTTATGGAGAATTTTGCAAGCATACCCCATGTTCCCGTACGGGGCTTATATGCTATAATGTTATGTAATTTTAATCCGGATTGTGCCGTGCAGGTGCTTCGGGGTAGTCTATCAGTAATATTTTCCAGTCAGACAGCGGCGCTGTTATACGGCTCCGCCCGGGAGTTTTTTTTATGAAGCGTTTTGTTATTCTTTCCGCCCTTGCCTTGATGATATCCGGAGCCGTTCCCGCATTTGCACAGGTTTCTGATGCAGACGCGCGTTTGATGGAAAACCTTGCGGCGGATGAAGAAGCCTGGGCGGCGGATGAAGAAGCCGAAATTCTAGGCGAGCCTGATTTCCGCGAAGAGCAAAACCCGCAGGAAAGCATGCGCCGTATGCCAGCCCCCGCGCCCGAAGGCAGGGGACAGCCGCAGATTAAAATACCCGTGCCACAGCGTTAAGCGCGGGTACGGTTTATGAACATTCTCGATCAGGACAACGGAAAAGACAGCAGCAAACCCGCCGCAGGAAAAACGCGGGGCGGCAGGTTTTTTCTGCTGCTGTTCATTTTGCTGGTATCGGCCTTGGCCTATATGTACATGCAACACAGTATCAAGGTCGGCCACCGTGAAAGGGCGGAGGAACTGACAGCGCAGGTCATGCAGTTTCCTGCCGTGGTGCGCACAGGCGTTGCCCGTATGCATGCACGCGGCATTGCGCTTGATGATCTTAATTTCAATCCCGATGCGCAAGGCATGCGCGCCGTGTTTCACAAAAAAGGCGGTGCCGTGCGTTACCAATTGCCGCCGCCCGGTATTTTGACAGATGGCGGCAAATGGATGTTTAAAACCGTCAATGCCAAAGGCGAGGGATGGTTTATTGCCGGTGCCGGACGTGATGACCATACGGGTAAGGATGTGATTGCGGCGCTTTCCGGTCTGCCCCTTGGTCTGTGCGAGCGGATTAACCATGCGCTGGGCCTGGCGCCGCGGCCCAAGGTAGAATCGGTTACCGTCGATCTTTCAAGACCGGCAGGGGCGGAGGACTACGCGGGGCTCAATGCCTGGACTTTTGCCGTGCATGCCCAGCCTGTGGGGCCGGATGGCGCCAATACCAGCCCGTCTGCGGCCTGTATTCGCAATGGCGAGGCAGGCGCCTATGTCTATTACCATTTGCTGGCAGCCCAATAAGGCGGTTTTTCAGCGAATCCGCTTCCCCTCTTTAACGGAATCCCGTTATACTCGCAGCGCTCCGGAGATGTTCCGGAGCGGCAAAAAACAACGATCTGCATAAGAAATATCGAGGGTAATAAAATGGCTTACAAAATCGCCGTGGTCGGCGCCACCGGCAATGTCGGACGCGAAATTATGAATGTCCTGTCTGAACGCGAATTTCCCGTGGCGGAAATGCATGCGCTGGCAAGTGCGCGCAGCGCGGGCAAGGAAATTTCCTTTGGCGAAGACAATGTGGTGAAGGTCGAAGACCTGGCCAAATTCAATTTCAAAGGCATTGATATCGTGCTGGCATCTGCGGGTTCGGAAGTCTCGGAAAAATTCGCGCCCAAGGCGGCGAAGGCCGGTGCGGTTGTCATCGACAATTCGTCTTTTTTCCGCATGGACAAAGACGTGCCGCTGGTCGTGCCGGAAGTAAACCCGGAAGATATCAAAAAATATAAAAAGAAAGGCATCATTGCCAATCCGAATTGCTCGACCATTCAAATGGTGGTGGCGCTGAAGCCCCTGCACGATCTGGGGCAGATCACGCGCGTGGTTGTATCGACCTATCAATCCGTATCGGGCGCGGGTAAGGAAGCGATGGATGAATTGTTCCATCAAACCCGCGGTCTTTATTCCAACGAAGTGCCGGCGCGCGAGGTTTTTGCAAAACAGATTTCGTTCAACGTGGTGCCGCAAATCGACAAATTCCTTGATGACGGCCAGACCAAGGAAGAATGGAAAATGCGCGTGGAGACGAAGAAAATCCTCGATAAATCCATCGAAGTCGTGGCGACCTGCGTACGTGTGCCTGTGTTTGTCGGGCATAGCGAAGCCGTGCATATCGAATTCAAAAAACCCGTGACGGTTGCCGCCGCGCGCAAGGCTTTGCAAAAAGCCCCCGGCGTTGTGGTCATCGACCGTCCCGATCCGGAAGATGGCATTGTTACGCCTGCGGAAATTGCGGGCGAAGATGCCGTTTACGTCAGCCGTATCCGCAAAGATCCTTCGGTTAAAAACGGTCTGGCCATCTGGGTTGTATCCGACAACCTGCGCAAAGGCGCGGCCACCAATGCCGTGCAAATTGCCGAAGTATTGGCCGAAAAATATCTCGGCAAATAACTCTGGTTAATCTGCGTATCTGCGCATGACAAAACGCCCGCGGGGATGATCCTTCGCGGGCGTTTTGTTTGTGAATTTTTTGCGGATTATTCGCCGCCGGCTGCGGGTTCCATACGCGCGGCTTCGGCGGTATAAAGCAAACGCACACCCATGGCATGCAATGTATCTTCGTTTTCGGGGAAGCGGAGCATTTGCGCATCGGCAAGGTCGCTGTGCATTTCCTCATCAAGGCCGATTTGCGCCAGTTCCAGCGTAATCAGCGTGACGGCGACAATGCCCAGACCCAAGGCGCCGAAGCATTTGAGGGTCAGACTCTGGCCGATTTTTTTCAAAAAAAGCATGTGGCTTCCCTGAATGATTAAACCCGGAAGAACTATAACATCGGTTTGAGCAAAAGGCAGTTCAAAAAACGCCCTTCGTGCAATATGGTAACTAAGTGTCGTTTTTTCAAGTGAAAAGCTCATGACATTACGGGGCGCGGGTGCTAAACCTCGGATGTCATGACGTTTTTTCAACTTTTTATTCTCGCCACGCTGCAAGGGCTTACTGAATTCCTGCCGGTTAGTTCCAGCGGGCACCTGGTTTTATTGCCCAAATTGCTGGGTGAACATGACCAGGGCATCATTATTGATGTGGCCCTGCATGTGGGCACTTTGCTGGCGGTTCTGATCTATTATCACCGCGATATCTGGTCGATTGGCAAAAACGTATTGATGGGATCGCGCGCGCCCGACCCGCAGATGCGCGCCCTTGGCTGGTATATTGCTGCGGGCAGCATTCCTGCCTTGGCGCTGGGCGCTGTTATCCATTTTACTTTTCCGGATGGTATCCGCAGCGTCGCGGTTATTACCGCAACCACGCTGGTTTTCGGCTTTATCATGGGCCTTGCCGATATGTGCGGCAAACGCACGTTGAAAGTCGCGGATTCCACGCTGGGCCGTATTCTGGTGATTGGTTTTGCGCAGGCTTTGGCCTTGATCCCCGGCACCAGCCGCAGCGGCGTTACCATGACGGCCGCGCGTTTTATGGGGTTTGACCGCGTGGATGCGGCGCGTTTGTCTTTTTTGATCGGTATCCCCGCTATTACCGCGGCCGGGGCGGTTAATCTTTTAACGCTGCTGGATAATCCCACGCCGGATATGCTGCATCAGACGTTGGTGGCGATCGGGCTTTCTTTTGCCGCGGGGCTGCTGGCCATTCATTTCATGATGAAATGGTTGAAACATGCGGGTTTGATGCCTTTTGTTTTTTATCGCATGTTCCTGGGCGGTTTCCTGCTGGTTTATTTTATTCTCTAGCCCTTTCAGCCGCTTCCGGTTTAGGCTTTGTTCACGCTTTTCTGATTGAATGCAGCCAGTAAAATGTTTTTAAAATATTTTTACCTGTGGACCCAAGACATCCGGCGGTCAGGTCGTCTGACCTTTACGTTCCGCCATTTTAGGAGATAGATCATGAAAAAATTTGCCGCCACCGTGTTGGTCGCCGCCCTTTTGTCCACCAGCGCCCTGTCCCAGGCCCGTGCCGAAGGCGTGGGGGAAATTCCGGTGGACCGCGTGATTTTGTCCACCAGCGGCCTTGCGAATTTTGTGCATAAAATGGAAGTCAAAGACAACGCCACGGTCGAATTCCCCGTGCGGTTCGAACAGGTGGATGACATTCTCAAAAGTCTGGTCATTTTCGACCGCAAAGGCCGTTTGGGCGGCGTGACCTTGCCGGGTAAACAGCCGCTGGAACAGGTTTTCAAAGACCTGCCCTTTACCCAGGATCAATTGGCAAATCCCATGTTGCTCATTAACGCCTATCAG
>JAVEWI010000151.1:0-5105 GCA_034004625.1 Bdellovibrionales bacterium | reverse complement strand
GACATACGCTGGGCGTCATCCCGTGCCTCGTCCATCGTCTGGGTTCTATTCAAAGGCTCCTGCATGCGCCTGTCCAAAGGTCTTTGCTGCAACAATGCTTAAAATCCCCCTTGCGAATGCCGCTTTCAGGGCCTCTACCGCCTTTGTCACGACGGGCGGGGCAAAATCCTGCGCGGGAGATAGATTTTATGTAGGATATAGGCAGTATTTTTTAAACCTTTTTCGCGCATGATTGTGCGATTTGCACCGTGACAACCATGAAGGCCGCGGAAAAACCGCCCAAAGCCTATCAAGTTTCTTTTAAAATCAAAGGAGTAATAACATGAACCCCACGACTGCCCCGATGATGCCCCCGGTAATGACCCTGTCTGCGCTTGCCTTGGTGCTGGGACTTGGCCTCTCCAGCCCTGCACAGGCGCAAGACAGCGCTGCGGCACCCGCTGCACAGGAAAAAGCTGAAAAGCCCGCAGAAGGCAAAAAATTCAAAGAACATGGCCCGCGTGGCGAAAAAGGTCTCCGGGGTGAAAAAGGCCCGCGCGGCGAAAAAGGCGGCCGCGGCTTCGCCGTTCCTTCGCCCGAAGATCTGGGCAAGCTGGAGAGCATGAATGCCGAACAGCGCCGCGCCTATATGGATGAAAAGCGCAAAGCATGGGAAGGCATGAGCGAAGAGCAGCGTGCCGCCGAAATCAGCAAAAGAAAAGCCGCTTTTGACGCCTTGTCTCCCGAACAAAAAGAAGCCCTGAAAACACGCCATAAAGCCCTGCACGAAAAATGGCATGCAGAGCGAAAAGCGGAATTCGACAAGCTGTCCCCTGAACAGCAGGAAGAATTCAAGCAAAGAATGCGCAAGCGCATGGAAGAGCGCAAAAAATGGCATGATGAAAAAGGCAAAGGCAAGGGCGGCGATTTCAAAAAACATCCGCGCGGCCCGCGCCCCGGCGCAGATGACGCCGGCGCACCGCCCCCGCCGCCTGCTGAATAATCAAACCTGATACACAAAAGCCGCAGGCATTTTCCTTGCCTGCGGCTTTTTCTTTTATTTATAATCGCCCGCATGACAACACGCACAAGCACAAAAATATCTTTTCCCAACCACCGCGGCGACATGCTGTCGGGCATTCTGGACGCACCCGCGGGCACGCCTGATTTTTACGGCATTTTCGGCCCCTGTTTTACCTGCCCCAAGGAAACCCATGCCGCGGCCAAAGTCTGCCGCGCACTGGCCGAAAACGGCATCGCCATGATGCGCTTTGACGTGACGGGCGTGGGCGGCAGCGAAGGGCGCGCAGCTGATACCAATTTCACCACCCGTCTTGCCGATATGCAATCCGCCTATGATTTCATGGCGCGGGAATATGCCGCGCCGCGCATTTTGATCGGGCATAGCATCAGCGGCACCGCAGCCCTGTCTGCCGTGCATGGCATGCCTGCGGTTTCCGTGATGGCCACCATCGGATCTCCGAGCGACCCTGCCGCCATCATCGCCAAATTCCGCCGCAACGGCGATATAGAAGAAAATGCAGATAGCGCAACCATCAATGTTCTGGGCACCAAACATACATTCGGCGCGCATTTCGTGCCCGATATGCTGGCGCAAAAAACGGCGGAAGATACCGCCCGCATCACGCAAAAACTGTTTATTTTCCACGCGCCGCATGACCGCATCGTCAGCTATGACAATGCCGAAACCATGCTGTCCCGCGCCACGCAATCAGATGCGGAATTAATCCGTCTGGACGATGCCGCCACGCATTTGTTTGAAAACCGCGCGGATGATGCCTTGCTGGTTGCGGATACCCTTTTATCATGGTGCCGTTTGCACATGACGCCGTAAAAAAAAAAGCGCCCCGCGGGGCGCTTTTTTATCATCCGTTTATCGCTTAGCGCGATTTGGGACCTTGCGGCGGCTTTTTATCGCCGCTGTTATCATTGTCGTTTTGCGCGCCGCGGTTTTTACCGGATTGCGCATCAATCATCGCATCGCGGAAAATACGGCCAAGACCGGTCACGCCCGGCTCTTCCATCAATACACGTGCTGCCATCTTGCTGGTATTTTCTGCGCGTGTTTGCAATTGCTCCGGCGTTGCTTTTTGAGCCAAATGCGCGGGGATATAGCGCGCAATGGTTTCTGCATATAATTTGCAAATTTCCAAAACGGCGGGCGATTGCGTTTCCGCCCCCACACGCGCCGCGGCGTTTTGCAGATAAGAAACCTTTTCATCATCCGAAAGTTTTTTGGTCAGCATGCCCATGACAACGGATTTAAAAGCCTTGCCCACGTTATGTTCCGCATCGGCGGACAAATGCGTTTCCTGCGCAATTTTAACGGCCAGATCGCGCGTTTCATGCGGGGTCAGGTTTTGCAATTTACCTTCTGCATTCAGGTCGATGACTTTTTGCACCGCACGCGATGTCCAATGCGTCACGTCCAGTTTATGCACCGCGTTCATGTTGCGCAGATCACGCACATATTCGGGGAACGTGCTGTCCGACCCGTAACGCTGGTAATGGCGGATCATGGAATAGGCATCGGCTTCGCATTCGGCTTTGTTGCCGAAACTGCTGGTTTTCATGCTTTGTTTATCAATCTTTAACATGGTCAGGGCATGGCCGATTTCATGGTCCAGCACATAACGGTGCCACATTTCGGTATTGTTATGTTCCGCCGCCATAGTGGGGAAACGGTTATTAGGCTGATGGTCGCTGGCCACAAAAATGGATTTCAGCAAAGTCGCGCTGAATTGATCGCCTGCGGGGATGACGATGCGGCCAAAAATCTGCGATTCAGATTTATTGTTAAACATCGATTCCGAAATATTCACGCTCATCGGCATTTTGGCTTCAAACCCGCCAAGGGCAAATGATTTCGCCATGCCTGTTTTCGCACTCGGGTGGCGCGATTCCAACGCGGCGATTTGCGGCGCCAGAGCATCCACCGCTTCACGCCCGCGCGCATGGGTTTGATGGTTCAGGATAAAAACGTCATCTTTATGTTCGGGGAATTCGCTGTAAAATTCGGCAATCGCGGCGGCAAGGTTCAGCGGCGGGCCGCCGGCATCGTCTTCGGGCGTGCGTTTGATGCGCAGATCCATGGCAAATTCTCCTTATCCGCAAGCCTGCGGGATTGTTTTAAATTCTATATGTGATGCGCGTCATATTAAGGGAAGCAAACAGGCATGCCCAGCCGCAAGCGCCACAAACGCAGCGCAGCATGGCGTTTTTAAAAGTTTATTTCCAATTTATGGATAAGCAAAGACGAGATCAGGAGACTTTCGCCAAAACAGCGCGGAAACGTGCGCGGTATTGGTCTTCGCGTTTATGCCGCCCGTTTTGCACGACCCATCGCCCGCCCGCCATCACATCCTTGACCGGATTGCGACTGGCCGCAAAAACGGCAGTGTCCAAGATATGGTCGCGCAGCTTGCCCGTCATGACGCCCATATCGGGGTCGAGCACAATAAAATCCGCGCGGCAGCCGATTTCGATCCGTCCGCATTTGCGGCCCAAGGCCTGCGCCCCGCCCTGCGTTGCTTTTTCAAACAGCATCGCGCCCACGGACGGCAATTCGGGGTCTTGGATGATAGTCCGTTCACGGTGCAATAACCGCTGCACGTATTCAAGCCAGCGCAGCTCTTCCACCATATTCACGCTGATATGGCTGTCTGATCCAATGGCAAAACGCCCGCCCGCCTGAAAATAATCCACCAGCGGGAAAATACCATCGCCAAGGTTTGCTTCGGTCGTAGGGCAAAGCCCCGCCACCACGCCCGATGCCGCCAAAGCGCGTGTTTCATCCGGCGTCATATGGGTACAGTGGATAAAACACCATTTATCATCGACCGCGCCGTTTTCCAGCAACCATTCCACAGGGCGGCGGCCCGACCATTCAAGGCAGCCCTCGACCTCGGCCATTTGCTCGGCCGCATGAATGTGAATAGGCGCGTTCGGCAACAAACGGCGCACGGCATCCGTACCTTCTTTAAGCAGCGCAGGCGATACAGCGCGCAGCGAGTGATGGGCAAAACCGATCGTCACCTGCGGGATATTCATGAACTCCCCATACAGGTTTTCAACAATGCGCATCACGCCATCGACGCCGGAAATAAAGCGTTTTTGCCCCTCCGCCGGCGGTTTTTCGCCAAAGCCGCCATGGGCATAAAGCACCGGCATATGCGTGATGCCAATCCCCGTTTCCAATGCCGCGCGAATAACCTGCCGCGACATGGCGGCGGGATCGGCATAGGCATTGCCGTCGGCATCGTGATGGATGTAGTGAAATTCACCGACCGTTGTATATCCGGCCTTGAGCATTTCGACATAGACATAGGCGGCGAGGGATTCCATGTCTTCCGGCGTTAAAAACGCCAAAAAACGGTACATGGTTTCGCGCCAGCTCCAGAAATTATCTTTTTTACCGCTCGCCCGTTCGGTCAGCCCCGCCATGGCGCGCTGAAACGCATGCGAATGCACATTGGGCATACCGGGCAAAAGGGGCCCATCCACGATATGCAGATCATCACGGGCGGCGGGCGCCGCAGCTTTAAAGCTATCCACTCCGACAATCCACCCGTCCTTGTCACATTCGATCAGGACATTATCCGCCCATCCATCGGGCAGCAGCGCTTGCGGGGCGAAAATCGTGGTCATGCCGTATATTCCCTGAACAAAAAATCATCTATAAATGTATATCCACCTTCACAAAAGGCCAAGCCATGTTTGATACGCTCTGGAAGAATATCCACATCGCCACCATGACCGCAGGCAGCGGATACGGCATTATCAATAACGGCGCCATCGGCATCAAAGACGCCCGCATTGCCTGGATCGGCGCGGAACAAGACCTGCCCGGCGCGGCGGACCAGATCAGCGATTACGTTTACGACGGCGAAGGCAAATGGGCCACCCCGGGGCTGATCGATTGCCACACGCATCTGGCCTATGCCGGTAACCGCAGCGCGGAATTTGAACAACGTTTGCAGGGCGTTTCATACGCAGACATCGCCCGCGCAGGGGGCGGCATTGCATCCAGCATGAAAAGCGTGCGCGAAACATCCGAAGACGTTATTTTTGACCAGACCCTGTTCCGCCTGCTGACCTTATTCCGC